>NZ_JBQKIK010000007.1:0-143495 GCF_052117805.1 Bilifractor sp. LCP21S3_F8
TATGCGATTTCGAAGGCAACAGGTATGAGGATGAAGCGCGAACGCGCGAAATCCGAATACCTGTAGGATTGCGGGAGTGCGAAGCACGGAGCAATCCGTAGCTTATACAGTTTGTGGCACTGTTTACTATTACCGGGCGTAATTCTCATACAGGTCTCATACACTTCAGAAGTTTTCATCCTTGGATTGACGCGGATTGGTGCAGAAGACTATAATAATAACAATAAGCCTTAGCGGGAAAGTATGTCCTTCATAGATCCATATCCCGCTGGCGGGGCAGTACAGATCATTATCTGGTGTGGATTGCCCCGGGTTTCGGACTTTCGCAGGGAGGAACATTTCATGAAGAAATCTGTTATAACCGTTCTTTTAGCAGGTGCCATTGCTGTTTCCGCCGCTGGATGCGGGAACCGTACCTCCGGCACTGCGCCGTCCGTTGAGAAGAGCACCGCGGCTGAAGTGACGGAAGCAGCATCGTCTTCCGACAGCAGTGCGGAAGGCTCTCAGTCTGAATCCATTGTTTCTTCCTCGTCCGGAGAATCAGTTTCATCGGATTCCATGTCTTCATCCGTGTCTTCGTCCTCACAGAACAGTGTCGCACCCGAGACGGAAGCTCTGACCGCAGTTGCCGTCAGTTCGGATGATTCCGCTGCTTCTCTTGAAAGCTCTTTCGGAGATGTTCTTGATATCTGTACAAGCTGGGGACCCGGAACGGCTGGCTCTTCACTGCAAAGCGTGTTATCAGCGGTTACGCTGATCACCTGGGCAAATACAAATGATGTGAAGGATATGGATCAGGATAAACTTCTCGGTATTGTCATGGATGTAATCGACAAATCGGATGATACAGAAAAGGACGCACTTGCGGCAAACTGGAGAACAATCTACGACACCGGTGACAGTATTCTGAATGACCCGACAAATCTGTATGGAATCATGAGCGATGCCGGCTGTTATGATGAGGGAATAGCAATTGTGCAGAACGCGGATTCTGCAAAGAACTGGGAGACACTCAAGCTTCTGATCGAGAGAAATGCTTTTGAGTAAAAATACGGTTATAAGCAGGCAAGATAAGAAGAAATAAACTGACTGAAAAAGACAGAATTGACAGAACGTGAAAAAGACAGAATTGACAGAACATCATTGGAAAGGCAGGACCATTGAGACAGAATCAGATAAGAAAAAAGCTCGGTATTATTGTGACTGCACTGGTAATTGCATCGATTACGGCGGCTCCGTCCGCACTCGCTGTGTCAGCGGATGAGATCACGACCGCTTCTTCTTCAGCGGTAACGGGGAGCAGCCAGGTGCCGGACAGCAGTATCGCATCCTCGTCTGCCGGGGCAGGAACTACTGGGACAGCAGTACCGTCTGCTCCTGCGACGACGACTCCGGACGCAGGAAATCAGGGGACGGGAGAAATTGCTTCTCCTGGAGCATCGTCTGAAACAGCGGGATCTGTTCCAGAGAGTTCAGCTTCTTCATCGGAGACAGGTACTGTGTCTTCCAGTTCCTCTGCATCCACACAGAGCGCTTCCGGGTCGGCCGGTGCTTCGGAATCATCCGCTGTGAAAGAAAATGGATCGTCTGACGAGAGCTCCGGGAATAAGGCTGCGGATGGGCAGAAGGACACCGATGGACTGACGATTACAGATACAGCAGGAGAGACACCGGCTTCTGATTCGACCGGGGCGAATGGGGGCGAGGCAGAAGGACCGCAGAGAGCTCCGACCGGATCCCGTACGGTTGTTCCGCCTGAATATCTGAAGGTATCCAATCTTCGATTTGAGACGATCGGTAAGCACCCGGTTTTTGCCGCGGAGGATATGAATATCTATATGTCGGCTGCCACATCCGCTCAGGTGGTCGGACATATCACGAAAAGCGGCATCATGTACCGCCTGAAGGATGAGGGGAACGGGTGGCTGTATGTCGAGTCCGGAGAGGTCCGCGGTTTTATTCCTGCTTCTTCAATCCGGTCGGAGGTAGCTGCGAAGCACCTGATTGCGGCGCGTTATCGGCTTGGAAACGCTCATACAGATGAAGAAAAGGCCGAATTCGACTGGAGCCCTTATTTTGCCTCGAAGACAGTTGAGATCTGGGACAATGAGGCGTTCACACACACGAACACAACGACGCGAGAAACCATCGCTGAAAAGCATAATCTGCTCACGCTATCCGCAGTGAATATTACAGAACAGCCGGATCCGAACAGCACAGTGGTCGGCACTATTCCGGCAAACGGCCTTCTGTACAAGATTGAAAACGCAGGAAGCGACTGGTTCTATGTGGAATCCGGTGACTGCCGGGGATTTGTTCCGAGGAGCAGTGTCCGGGGCGGCAGAGAAGTCAATGCTGAGGTTGCGGCAGCAGGAGAGAGCAGTTTCGCGGGAGCCACAGAGAAGGTCAGCCCGAAGGATAACCGGGCGTTCTATTACAGTCTGTCTTCGGTAACCCCCTGGTCCGAGAAAAAAGACCTCGGTGCTTCAATTATCAAAAACGCCTCCTATTACATCGGAAACAATTATGTATGGGGAGGAACCAGTCTGACGGATGGCGCGGACTGTTCTGGATTTGTGCAGACGCTTTACGGTGAGTTCGGGATATCGCTCCCGAGAGTGGCACAGGATCAGGCACAGGTCGGCGCGAAGGTTTCACTGGAGGACGCGGTTCCCGGAGATCTCTGTTTCTACCGGAATGCTGCGACCGGTGAGATCTATCATGTGGCAATATATGCCGGAGACGGGAAAACAATTGAGGCCTACAGCTCAAGCCGCGGGATTATCGCGACGACCGTCTACACGCCGGATTTGTGCTGGTGTACCCATGTGCTTCCTGACCAGACGAATGAGCCGGACGCCCTGACGGCGGGGGATTCTGCGACAGTCACTCCGGCTGCGTCCGCGGGCGGTCAGTATGGTTATGGTATATGGGACAATTTCTGTGCGGCGGGAACTTTTGAGAGAGGGCTGAAGGAAAAGTACGGAGATTTTGATGCGGAGGGTTTTGGAAGAATCAGCGGAAGATACGTGATTTCCTGTATGCCGTCCTTTGGTAAGGTCGGAGACCTTATTGATTTTACACTCTCGAATGGAACTGTACTGAAAACGATTGTCGGAAGCAACATGACTCCGTCTGATAATCAGTGGGGACTGGCGGGAGGAAAGAACGCCATTTCCTTTATGGCTGCCGGAAGAACCTGGAAGGAAGGGCATCCGGTTCCGGGAACTGCGGAGTTCCATCCGGAATGGAACGCGGCAGTTCAATCGGCTCACAATTACGGTTCGATTCTTGGCTGACCGGCTTCTGAAATACCCGGAGAGCTTTCCAGCTGATGGGATTTTGAAATATTCCGCCTTCGGAAGCGGTAATTCCGATATGCAATCCATGTAAGGAGAAAAGAATGCGATTATGAACGACTCAATTTCAATAAATGAAAAGAACTTTCCGAATGCGGACTGGTTTTATCTGAAAAACGGAAATATTGCGGCGGTCCTTCCGGATCCTGATTCGGAGAAGATCCGTGAGAAGGAGTTCTGCAGACGTTACCACCTTTTTGCGGCGGTATACAGCAGCTCTGAGGAAAGCGAGGAGGACAAGGTCCTCAGATTTGAGAAGGAGTACGACCCTAGGGGCGGAAAGGCAATGTATGCCTATGTCAGCGACGGATCACGGTTCTGGCTTGCTGCTGTCGGTTCTGAAGTCGTATCCGAACTGGGCAAAGACCGTGAGGAGACCGGAAAGTATTTGAAGAGGGTTCTGGCTATCTGGAAATCGGAAAAAATATGGACGCTTCAGACGGTTGCCTTGTATGACGCGGCATCCGGAAAGGAAGTGGATCACTTCACCGGTATCCGTTCCTGCGGCAAGACGGATGAGGACATTCTCCGTGATTCCGGGATGCTGAAGAAATATAAAACAGGGATTGAGACAGATCTCTACAGCGGATTCAAAGACATATCCGGTGTCCTGAATTCGGTGGAGAGCTATCGGATGCAGAAATCGAAAAGTGCGGTGCTTGCGCTGAATAGGGATAGAGAATATTACACGATCTGCAAGGGAAATGAGAGACGGATGGTTTGCTATCGGGCTTCTGACGCCCGGACGCACTGCATTCCTGTTTATACGGATCGTACGGAAGCGGCACGCGCAGCTTCTTCGCGCGGCAGCGAATACAGCGTTCGGACAATGAATCTGCGGGAGCTTGTTGGAATGCTTGAAAAGCCTTCCTTCAGTGAGGTGAGACTGTATACGACAGACGGTAGTACTACATTGGATGCACAGACGGTCATCAGCCGTTACAATGAGACATGAATAAGGAATTTCTGGATAAACTGGAGGACAGTCCGATTGTGGCGGCTGTCAGAAATGACGAGGGCCTTGAGGCCTGCCTGAAGACAGAGGTTGAGATTGTATTTGTTCTCTATGGCGATGTGTGCAGTATCTCCGGAATCACAGAGCAAATCGCAAAAGCCGGGAAGACACCGGTCGTTCACCTGGATCTGATTGACGGATTGAGTCAGAGGGAGGCTGCCGTTGATTTCCTGAAGAAGAGGACCATGGCGCAGGGAATCATCACGACGAGGAGCAGTCTGATCTCCTGCATCAAGGACCGGGGACTTGCAGCGGTTCTTCGTGTCTTTATTCTGGACAGCAGAGCAATGGACACCGTCGGGAAGCTGACCAGACAGAGCTATTCATCACAGCCGGATGTGATTGAGATTCTTCCTGGAACGCTGGCGCCGAAGGTGATCAGCAAGATCCGGAGATCGGCGAATCTGCCGCTGATCTGCGGAGGACTCATCAGTGACCGGGAGGATGTGATGAACGCGCTGGACCACGGAGCCATCGCGGTTTCCGCCACCAGTCCGGCGATCTGGGATATGCTGTAGCAGAGGAATCAGGCATCGGGATCGCGGAGTGTTTTTATCATTTGGAATCAGTATTTTTCAGAAAGACTATCGCAGGTGAGAGAGGCCTCCGGTAATGAGGCGGGTATTTCAAATGCGGTAGTCATTTTATATGATTGTCGATGAAGGGGAAACCATGAAAAATATTACGGAAATCATCAATCAGTTCGACTCGCTGGTCTGGGGCATTCCCATGCTTGTGCTGTTGCTTGGAACAGGCGTTTTCCTGAGTATTCGTCTTCGCTTCATGCAGTTTCGCAAGTTCGGATATATCATGAAGAAGACTGTCGGACAGCTGTTCGTTCGCAAGGAGAATCAAAATGGAAGTCTGACCCCGGTACAGGCGCTCAGCACGGCGCTGGCGGGAACAGTCGGAACCGGAAATATCGCCGGCGTTGCGGGTGCGATCGCAATTGGCGGGCCGGGCGCTATTTTCTGGATGTGGATAGCGGCTCTGTTTGGAATGTGTACGAAATACTCGGAGATTCTGCTTGCCGTTCATTTCCGCAAGAAGAACAGCAATGGAGATTTTGTGGGCGGTCCGATGTACTATATCCAGAACGGACTCGGTGCCAGATGGCACTGGCTGGCAGTTCTGTTCTGTGTTTTCGGCTCTATAGCCGCGATCGGTACAGGAAATATGACCCAGATCAATACCATCGTTACCTCGATCGGAGCAGTTGTCACATCCTTCCAGCCGAACCTTCCTGCGGGAGACCTTCAGGCGCTTTATATGGTGATCGGTATTATTGGAGCGGTCCTGACCATTCTCGTATTGTTCGGAGGTATGCAGCGAATCGGAAGCGTAACCGAAAAACTGGTTCCGGTGATGGCACTTGTATACATTGTGGCGGCACTGGTCGTGGTTCTGGGAAATGCCGGCATGATCGGATCTGTATTTTCCGATATTTTCAGGGGTGCCTTTGATCCGAAATCCATCAGCGGCGGGCTTGCAGGTGTAGCGGTTCAGCAGGCAGTGAAGGCCGGATTCGGAAGAGGTATTTTCTCGAATGAGGCCGGACTTGGAACGGCACCGATTGCGCATGCGGCTGCAGATGTCGAGCATCCGGTTCAGCAGGGAATGTATGGTGTATTTGAAGTTTTTGCGGATACCATCGTTATCTGTACGCTGACAGCGCTTGCGATCCTGATATCCGGCAAGGCCGAGGCCTTTTATGGAAAGACCGCAGGAACGGATCTGACCATTATGGCGTTTGGAACAGTGCTTGGAACAAAGCTGGCAGCCATTGTAATCGCCGTATGTATTGCCATGTTCGCCTATTCGACATTGCTTTCCTGGAGCCTTTATGGGAGCAGATGTTTTGAATTTATTTTCGGAACGACCGGTTCAAAGGTATATCAGGCGATCTATGTAATCTTCGTTGTGGTCGGAGCAAATGTAAAGCTGGGACTTGCCTGGACGATTGCGGACGCCTCGAACGCACTCATGGCGTTTCCAAACCTGATTGCCGTGCTTCTGCTTTCTCCGGTTGTTGTTCAGCTCACGCGTGAATATAAAGGGATGAATTAACGAGCGTGCGTTTCTGATTTCGTGACAGATTTTCGATATTCCCTGGGTGTGCAACCGTATTTTTTGCGAAAGACATTCTGAAAATAGGACTGTGAGGAGAAGCACAGATATTCGCTTATCTCACTGATCGTTTTATCGGTGTAGCGCAGAAGGCTTCTGGCCTCCTCCAGTTTCCGCCGCATGATATAGGAACTGATATGGAATCCAAGCTCTTTTTTGAATTTTCTGGAGAGAGTACTTCGGTCCATTTTCAGTTCCTTTGCTATATCACTGACAGATATGTTTCGATTGATATGATTCGAGATAAACTGAATGGCGCGAAAGACATCCGTTGACATACCGCTGGGAATTTTCGCGTCAGAAACTCTTCTGGTGAAATCCATTGTCGCTGTTGCGGTTAACAGCGTGATAGCTGTGGCATCTGTCATACGCTCCGCTTCCTGAATGTAGGAATCGGAGAGCTGATAGGCAGTTTCAATATCGAGACCTCCGGAGATTGCGTGACGAGTCATAAGCGCAATAGTGATGATAAAGATATTCTTCGATTGCCGCAGGGAATCCTGAGCGACAGAACCGATGTCAAGCGGTGGAACCGTTTTCATGAAATCCTTCAGGCCATTCAAATCTCCCCGTTCGACAAATCCATAGTAGGCCTGCTCAAAAAAGTAGGTATCATGATAATGCTGTTCCTCCTTGCGCTCATAGAGCAACCTGGAGTGTACATTTCCTATTTCTTCTTCCCTTTCATGATTTACAATTCCAAACCGTGCAAAGATGTCAATGTCGTTTCCGGTCAGCTCTGTATAGATTAATGCAAGGATATTCAGAAACTGATCCAGAGAGAAAAGAGGCGTCTGATGAAAAAAATCTATGATCTGAAGCCGCATCTGCACCGGGAGGCTGTAAGCGGAAATGAGATGATCAATTGCCTCGTCACCTAAGGGTATTGAGCAGACCGGACCTAAAACGACAGACTCACCGGTCTCCGGGTTTCTGCAGAAGCCAAAATAGGCAAATTCTTTTGTCGTCAGATAAAGAAGATTATCTTGTGCAGAGAGCAATTGGTCCTTATAATGCTCCAGATAATCATCCGGAAGGCTGAGAGAAGGATAAACAGCCTTCAGATTACTCTTTACGTAATAGTGGGTCGGCACATAGGTGGCATGATAAATCATGTTTAGCTTTTGTTCAAAATCTATGTTCATTAATGAAGCCTTTCTTTTATCTTCTGTAGATTTTCATGTTTAAAGATATTCAGACTGCTATATTTTGATTCTTCGATATTTCAATGATTTGCTTCTTATCCGTAATAAGTTTCTTCCGATAATGCCTTAATTTTACAATATATCATCACAATTTTACAATAAAAAGGGCTATTTTCCTGTTAGACTGTTCATAAAAGAACCGTTATGGGGCCCGGCCAGCTCGGATATCGATGTTTTACAGGAGGAGATTATGGGAAAGAAAATGGCACTTGGTAAGGACGCGATGGGAATTCAGAAAACTATGCGCTTTAAGGATTATCTGGGAGATGGAATCGGTCAGCTTCCTTTAAATGCGGTTTCCTGTCTGGTGGGACAACTGACGTATTTCTATACGGATAAAGTGGGACTTGCAGCGGCAGCGGTGGCAACCATGCTCGTTATCGCTAAGATTATAGATGCGTTTACGGATTTGATCATGGGAAAGATTATGGATGATGTTACTTTCAGGGATGGAAAAGCCAGGCCATGGTTTCGGATCATGGCGATTCCGATAGCGGCAATTATTGTCTTGCTCTTCACGGTTCCCACGAAGGCATCCAGGGGTGTTCAGTCCGGTTATGTGCTGATCACAAACATCCTGTGCAGCGCAGTCATCTATACAGCGATTGCCATCCCCTACGGCGCTATGATTGCCATGCGCACGGAGAGCAGCGAGGAGCGTGGAAAGATGGGAATATACCGCGCAGTCTTCGGATATGTGGTCGGCATGATTATATCGATCGGTCTGATACCGATCACGAATCTTCTGGGAGGGACCCAGGCGGCATGGATCAAAGTGGCAGCTGTTTTTTCAATTCTTTCCTTCATCAGCATGGTCGTTTTATACAAATCATCAAAAGAGACGGTCGCAGAGAGTAGGAAGGAAGAGGATGCGGAGAGCACAGAGGGCCCTGACAAACTAGCTTTTGCACAGTCAATCAAGCTTTTATTCCAGAATAAATATTGGGTGATTATGTTGATTGCCAATCTTTTGATGAATATTTCCTACGGACTCTCTACTTCCGGAGGAACCTTTTACGCAAAGTATATCCTTGGCAACGACAACATTGTCGCGCTTTTGGGCGCTGTCGGTCTGATTCCAACCTTTGCGGGCTTTATACTTGTTGGTCCGATGACGAAGAAATTAGGAATGGCAAAGACCTGCCTGACCGGCTGTATCATTGGTATTGCCGGCTGTATCTATCGTGTATTCACCCCATACAGCCTGATTTCCTGTCTGGTGGGTGGAAGCATGGTTACCTTTGCGAACATTCCAATCATGTGTCTGACCAGTGCACTGGTAAATAACTGTGTTGAGTACAATGACTGGAAGTTCGGACATAAGCTGGTCGGGATGAGCAATTCAGCATCATCCTTCGGGTCCAAAATCGGATCAGGTATCGGAGGATCATTGATAGGGTGGATCCTGGGTGCGTGTGGATTTATTTCAGGCGCGGCAGCGGCAGAACAGCCGTCAGCGGTTACTGCAGGAATCTTTACGTTTTCTATCTATATTCCGCTGGCTCTTTTGATCGGAATGACAATTCTGTTTAAAATGTACGACCTGGAGAAAATTTATTCGAAGATCGTGACAGAACTTGCTGAGAGAAAGAAAAAAGCTGTGAAATAAGAATTTACGTAAGAATAATTTCAGAACAGAAATTTTCGAACCCGGACAACAAAGCTTAATTAGTCAAAAGAATGCTGCAAGTTTGAGGATAGCGCAGGAAAGGGTGTAATAATTACATGGACAAATACACAGAGGAAATGAGAAACCTGAAAATAAGACAGATTCTGGATGAGATGTCTCTGGAAGACAAGATTGCCCTCTGTTCCGGCAAGGATTTCTGGCATACAAAGGCATTTGAACAATACGGAATTCCATCTATTATGATGACGGACGGTCCTCACGGTCTTCGAAAACAGAGTGAGGAAGCGGATATGCTCGGCATCAATCAATCGGAACCGGCCACTTGTTTTCCTACAGCTGTGACGCTGGGGGAATCGTGGAACCGGGATCTGATTCGTCAGGTAGCTGAGGCGATCGGAGAAGAAGCACGTGCGTATGATGTCTCTGTCGTTCTGGGTCCTGGTATCAATATCAAGAGAAATCCGCTGTGTGGGAGAAACTTTGAGTATTTTTCAGAGGATCCATTTGCAGCCGGGGAAATGGGGGCCGCCTATGTAGAGGGTATGCAGTCGACCGGAACGGGATGCAGCCTGAAGCATTTTGCAGCAAATAATCAGGAATACAAGAGATTTTCTTCGGATTCTCAGATCGATGAGCGTACACTCCGTGAGATCTATCTGGCCGGTTTTGAAAGAGTGGTCCGGAATGCGCAGCCTAAAACTGTCATGTGTTCCTATAACAAAATCAATGGAGTCTATAACTCGGACAATTATCATCTCCTGACAGAAATTTTGCGGGAAGAGTGGAAATTCAAGGGAATGGTTGTCACCGACTGGGGCGCAATGAATGACAGAGCAAACGGTTTTTCTGCCGGATGTGATCTTTCTATGCCCGGAGGTGCGATATCGGTAGATGAAGAAGCCATGCATGCGATTCGTGAAGGGAGGCTTAGTGAGGATAGTGTAGATCGCTGTGCTGCACGGGTGCTAAAACTGGTGTTCGACATGCAGAAAAATCGGGAGCAGCATCAGGAGACAATTACGCAAACAGAAAACTCACGGGGCTTTGATGAGACAAAACACCACGAGCTCGCCAGAAAAGCAGCTGAAGAAGGTATTGTTCTGTTGAAAAACGAAAACCATGTTCTGCCGTTGAACGGCGGTGAGAAGATTCTGATTCTCGGACATATGGCGAAGGATGGACGTTACCAGGGAGCCGGAAGCAGTCATATCCATCCGACAATGCAGGATCAGTTTCTGCCCATGATGCCGGAAGCGGATTATCTGGAAGTGGTAGATGAAAAGGGACACCTGCTCGAAGGTGCACTTGACGCGATTGACCAGACAGCCGGAAAGTATGATAAAGTTATCGTCTTTGCCGGCCTGCCTTCTCAATATGAGTCGGAAGGATTTGACCGTGATACACTGGATCTGCCGGTCGGACATAAGCGGATGATAGATGAAGCAACCTTACATCACGCTCACGTGGTTTTTGTTCTGATGGGTGGAAGCGTGATGGAAATTCCGTATCAGGACCGGGCGGAGGGAATTGTATATGCCGGGTTGTCAGGACAGGCTTCAGGATCTGCTATCTATGATGTTCTTACCGGAGCGGTAAATCCAAGCGGAAAACTGACAGAAACCTGGGTTCGTTCCCTGAAGGATGTGCCGTCTTACGGCTACTATGCCGGGGTTCGCAAGAACGCCCAGTATCGGGAGGGAATCTATGTCGGTTACCGGTATTATGACAAAGCGGGGGTGAGTGTGAATTTTCCGTTTGGGTTCGGGCTGAGCTACACAGATTTCGTTTATTCTGATTTGAAGATTTTAGAGACTGATAAAGCAGAATATCAATACGAGGTATCTGTCAGCATCAAAAATACAGGAAGCAATCCGGGTGCGGAAATTGTACAGCTCTATATCGGAAATCCACAGGATGGAATTTTTCGAGCGATCAAAGAATTAAAGGGATTTGAAAAGATTTATCTGGAGCCGGGTGAGGAAAAAACGGTGACCATGATGCTGGATGCGAGGAGCTTTGCTGTATTTCAGGATAAATTTATTATCCCTTCCGGGAAATATACGGTTATGGTAGGGGCGTCTTCCGCAGACATACGTCTGAAGAAGAGTCTAATAATAGAAGGGGTAACCCTTTGCACCGAGAATAGGTTGAAGGGAAGCTGGTATGAAGCGCCTGCAGGGCATCCTTCTCTGAAGGACTGGAGTCTTTTATTGGGAAGAGAGGTTAAAGAGGATCGGTCCCCTGTGAAGGGAGAGTTCACATCCGGAAATACACTCAGTGAGATGAAGGACTTCAGCTTTATCGCGCGTAAAATGTGTGAAATGATTGAAAAACAGATCGCGAAGAAAATGGGAATGAAGCCGGACTATTCCAATCCCGAATTCCGAATGATGGTATCATCTTCCGTGGATTGTTCTCTGCATGGAATGATTGTCAATTCCGGTGGAGCCTTTCCAAAGAAGATTGCGGATATGATCCTTGCAGAGGCAAATCATGGAAAAGCAGGAGCATTTATGGCTTTAATCAGAAAAGAACACAGGGTTTAATTTTGGAGGGAAATGGGGATGAAAGCAATCAGACTTAGAACGGAATACTTGACGAATCCGATGGGCATTGATATCCGTCGTCCGCGTTTATCCTGGAATTGTGAGGGCGGACGCAGACAGACAGCATACCGGATTCGGGCAGAAAAAGAAGGGAGACTTATATGGGATTCCGGAAAAGTTTGCTCTGACCGGATGCATTTGATTCCCTGGGAAGGCGACCAACTGCATAGCAGGGATTCTGTCCTGTGGACGGTGCAGCTTTGGGATGAGGAGGATAGAGCCGGAGAGATCAGCGAAGAGGCTTTTTTTGAAATCGGTCTAGGTTCAGCGACCTGTTGGAAGGCGAAATGGATCACCGGAAATTATAAGGTGAATAAGAAGGAACGTTATCCGGTCGATTGCTTCCGAAAGGAATTTACCTGCAGACGGGCGGTGAAGAAGGCAAGACTCTACATCACTGCCTGCGGTCTCTATGAGGCCAGGATTGACGGCGTAAAAGTGGGTGATTTTTATATGGCACCCGGTTATACGGATTACAGGAAGCGTGTGCAGTATCAGACTTATGATGTCACAGATATGCTTTCAGTGGATTCTCATATCCTGGATGTAGATCTGGCTGACGGATGGTATCGAGGAAGTTGCGGTGCTTATGGATTGAAGAATCAGTACGGGAGTGAGACAAAGCTTCTGGCGCAGATGGAGATCTGTTATGAGGACGGCTCATCGGATGTGATCGGAACAGATGCAGGCTGGAAATGGTCCGATCAGGGCCCGGTCCGTTTTGCAGACAATAAGGATGGGGAAATTGTGGATGCTCGTATGGATGCTTTTGCAGATTCTTCCTATGTTGGGTATGCAAAGCTGACAAGCCATGAGGTACTTCCGACCTGCTCCAATAATGTGCCGGTTACGAAACATGAGACCTTTCATCCACTTATCACGACTGCGCCAAACGGAAAGAAGCTCCTGGATTTTGGACAGAATCTTGCCGGAATTATCTCTTTTCGTGTTCACGCAGAGAACGGTCAGAGGATGGTGTGGCGTTTTGGAGAAATGCTGGATGAGGAGGGAAATCTGACGCTCGCCAATATTCAGCTCACGAGAAAAAAACGGACTACCCCCCTGCAGAAGATCGAATTTACTTGTAAAAACGGATGGAATGAATATGAGTCCCGTTTTACAGTTTTCGGATTTCGATACGCGGAGGTGGAAGGCGATGTGGAGCTGGATCCGGAGAACATTGTCTCCATTGCCGTCTATTCCGATATGAAGACGGTCGGAAGCTTTAAATGCTCAGATCTGCTGTTGAACCGTTTTTATCAGGCTACAATGTGGTCTGCCAAGAGCAACCATCTGGATATTCCGACTGATTGTCCGACCAGAGAACGTCACGGTTGGACAGGAGATGCGCAGATTTTTTTTGAAACCGCGGCGTATATGATGGACTTTGCCAGCTTCTCTAAAAAATGGCTGCATGATGTCTTTGACTGGCAGAAGAAAGACGGCTGCCTGCCGCATATCGTGCCCGACGGAGGCGCTGATTCTTATATGCGATCGATGAACGGATCGGTGGGATGGGCCGATGTCGGAATCCTGATGCCCTACCGTTATGCAAAGATGTTCGGCGATAAAAGCATTCTGGAAGAGTTCTATGACGGCATGGCAAGGTATGCCCGTTTCATGGAAAAGCGGATGGGCGTGAATCACTCACCTTTAGCAGAAAAGATCAGACTTTCCCCAGAAAACCGGAAATATCTGGTTAATAAGGGACAAAGCTATGGGGAATGGGCGGAGCCTGAGGATGTATGTGCTTTCCGGTGGCAGGATTTCGTTACTCCCCACCCGGAGGTATCGACTGCCTATACCGCATATGTACTTCGTCTGATGGCGAACATTGCCAGGATACTCGGACACGATAGAGATGCCGGAGAGTTTATGCGCAGCAGCAATGGATGCCGCAGAGCATATCAGGAGCTAGTCAGCGGAGGAAAATACAGTCTGGATACGGACCGCCAGGCACAACTCGTCAGACCTCTTGCTTTTAATCTTTTGAATGAAGAACAGACAGAATTTGCCAAGAAACGGCTGATCAAAGCGTTGGACCATTATGACTGGAGACTTGGAACCGGATTCCTTTCTACTCCGTTAATTCTGGACGTGCTTACAGAGATTGATGTCAAGTATGCGTACCGTCTTCTGGAGAACGAAGATATTCCGGGATGGCTTTCTATGCCGAAGAATGGGGCCACAACCATCTGGGAGGCATGGGAAGGACCTGCGTCAAAGCAGGGAGGGATCGGATCCCTGAACCATTATTCCAAGGGAGCAGTTTGTGCGTGGCTGTTCCGCACGATGTGTGGAATTTCCGTGAACGGAAGAAACTCCTTCCGGATTGCGCCCAAGCCGGGCGGGAGATGCAGCTTCGCGGAGAGCAGCTATGACAGCGTGTACGGGCTGGTCTCCTGCCGCTGGGAAAAGGATGCAGAAGGAAATTATCATTACACGATCCAGGTACCGGCAAATACAACAGCAACCGTGGAACTTCCAGGAAGGGAAGCCTTCATAGCTGAGGCCGGATGCTGGCAGTATTAAGAAGTGAGTATGTATCACTGCACAGTACTATAATCCTTCCGGAGCAGAAGTTTGTCAGAGAGGTTAAGATGCTGCCAATTGAAAAAACAGCTTGAAAAAACAGCTTGCTAATTTGGTAAAAGTGCAATAAAATATAACTGTTTCAGAAATGAATCTATGAGATTTACCTAAAGAGTTAAAGAGTTATAGAGTATACGCACTGGAGTTGGATGGAGTCAGTCGAAAAGCGATAGAAAAAGACTATCGTCTATTGACTGACTTTTTCGTTTGCTTCCACAAAGCAGCGGACAAGGGAGGTTTTTACAATTATGGCAAAGTATGTGATGGCACTGGACTCGGGTACCACAAGCAACCGTTGTATTCTGTTCAACAGCAGAGGTGAAATCTGCAGTATGGCGCAGAAGGAATTCATGCAGTACTTCCCTCAGCCGGGCTGGGTGGAGCATGATGCCAATGAGATCTGGCAGAGTCAGCTGCAGGTAGCGCGTGAAGCGATGCGGAAGATTGATGCCGCGCCAGAGGAAATTGCGGCAATTGGCATTACGAATCAGCGTGAAACAACAATTTTGTGGGACCGCAGAACCGGGCAGCCGATCAGCCACGCAATTGTCTGGCAGTGCCGCCGTACCGCTGATTTCACAGAAAATCTGAGAGTGAACCGCCCGGAAATTGTCGATATATTCAAGAAGAAAACGGGGCTCATTATCGATCCGTATTTTTCCGGTACAAAAATCCGCTGGATTCTGGATCATGTCGAAGGTGCCCGGGAGATGGCGGAGAAGGGAGATCTCTGCTTCGGGACCGTGGACAGCTGGCTGATCTACAAGCTGACCAAGGGAAAGGTTCATGTGACGGATTATTCCAACGCATCCCGTACGCTCCTGTTCAATATCAACACGCTGAAGTGGGATGAGGAGCTCTGCGACATTCTGGACATCCCCATGAGTATTCTTCCTGAGGCGAAACCGTCAAGCTGCATATACGGAGAGACGGACAAAGAATTTTTCGGTGCACCGGTTCTGATTGCGGGAGCAGCGGGAGATCAGCAGGCTGCGCTGTTCGGACAGACCTGTTTCCAACCCGGTGAGGCAAAAAATACCTATGGTACCGGCTGCTTTATGCTGATGAACGTAGGGGATAAGCCGGTATATTCCGAAAACGGGCTTCTGACGACGATTGCTTGGGGGCTGGACGGGAAAGTGGATTATGCCCTTGAAGGATCTGTCTACGTAGCAGGAGCTGCGATTCAATGGCTTCGCGATGAACTGAAGATTGTTGATTCCTCACCGGATTCTGAATATTTTGCGACAAGAGTCCCGGACACGAATGGATGCTATGTGGTTCCTGCTTTTACCGGACTCGGAGCTCCGTACTGGGATCCGTACGCCCGCGGCGCCATAACAGGGCTGACCCGCGGCGTAAACAAATATCATATCATCCGGGCAACGCTGGAATCTCTGGCTTTCCAGACCAGTGATGTGCTTCACGCGATGGAGCTGGATTCGGGAATTCATCTGTCTTCGCTAAAGGTGGACGGCGGCGCAAGCATGAATAATTTCCTGATGCAGTTTCAGTCCGATATCATCAACACACCGGTGAGACGCCCGGTATGCGTCGAAACGACGGCCATGGGCGCCGCTTACCTCGCAGGGCTCGCAACAGGCTTCTGGAGCAGCAGAGACGATGTCATGCATAACTGGTCCATAGACCGTGAATTCCGGCCTCAGATGGACGATGAGACCCGTACAAGAGAACTGAAGGGATGGAAGCAGGCCGTCCGTTCGACGCTCGGATGGGCCAAGGATACAGAATAAGGATCGGGAAGTACGAAACACGGAGCAATCCGTGACTTTTACAGTATTTGATAAGTATTTGGCACAAGGTATCGTACGTTTGTTCGGTATCATCGCGATTATAAATCAGGTACCGGTTGCTTCTCTGATAAAAGGCTGTATAATGATAGCTATATCAGCAGCTATCATGACATCGGATATTTCACATATCATTTGACATGTGCGGCCTTGTGCCTGTCGTCTTTTACATCTATCATTTGACTTGTGTGGCTTCATGCCGGTCGTCTTTTGCATCTATTATTTGACATGTGCGGCTTCATGCCGGTCGGCCAGCATGATGTGTTTGCGTTAAAGCTGTAATAAAAGAATTTTTTGCCGGAGGAAATAAGATATGGCAGATCTGAAGGATTGGTCTTTGCATTACAATGGAAAATTTTTCTGGGTGCGCGGATATGTGTACCGTAAGTATGACGTAAACGACGGAACACCCGTGACAACATCCGCAATTATTCGTGTGGACAAGGATAAGGACGGGCTGGATATTTATACCGGACATTCTTATTACAGATGCGATTATGAGCTGCATGCGCAGGACCGGAACGACCTTTCTTATGAAAAACTTCTTCCTGGAATTGTAAAATCAAACGCAATACCCGCAGATGTCCGGTCAGCTGCAGCAGAGGAAAGAGACCGCATAGAACGGGAAAAAAGAAACCGCAGATAAGCAATAGAATGGGAAAAAGAAACCGCAGATAAGCATTGGATAACGCAGATCATTCGATGAGGCATATCATTGCTCATAAGGACACCTAGGAGTATTAATTTCCGGAAAAGGGATATAAAGTGTCGTAAAATTGTTATTTTGCGACACTTTATATCCCTGTCTGTCTTCTCTCATTCTCATCTTTATCCAGATTTTTCGCCTTATCTGACGTGGTATTCTGATGTGATTTGGTATTCAGGAAGTCAGCTACGCATCGCAAAGCCGAAAGGATTTCATTTATGAAATACAACGAAGAAGTCGATATTCTCACCATGGAGAAAATCAATGATCTATTGACAGAGCTTCCGCAATATGTAAAAAACTACATCAGCAACCTTGCTGCGGGAAGCAAATCACGGCGGACGATTCTGAATTATCTGTATGACATTCGCGGGTTCCTGACGTTTACGGCGAATGCTCAAGGTATTGATCTCATGGATCTTACGGCGGATACGCTCGGACAGCTGAATAATTTTGATTTCGATGATTATTTCGGCAGCTTCCGCACCGGAAAATCCGAAGGCAAGGCCAGAAAGCTTGCGGCGCTCCGTTCCTTTTATAAATTTTTGAAATCATACGGCTTTATTGCGCACAATCCGCTCGCTGAGTACAGCATTGAGCTGAAACAAAAAAAAGATCCCAGGCGGGATCTGCAGTTTATGAGTACGGAGGAAGTGAATCAGGTGATGGCCGGGGTGACGACCGGAAGCTCGCTGTCATCGGAACACCAGAAGAAATGCAACCGGGAAAATCAGTACCGTGACACTGCCCTCTTCACTCTCATGCTGAACACAGGGATCCGTCTCTCGGAGTGTGTGGGAATTGATCTTACGGATATCCTGTGGGAGGAACATAAGCTTGTGATCCACCGCAAGGGAGGGATTGATGATATCGTCTTCCTGAATGAGAATGCGGAAAGTGCTCTGCATGATTATATACGCTATGAGCGTCCGGAGGATGCAGACGATCCGGCGCTTTTTCTTTCCAATCAGAAGCGGAGAATTACACCGAGATCAGTGCAGAGGATCGTGAAGAAATACACGGAATCGGTTGTTCCGGACAAGAATATTCATGTCCATTCTCTTCGGAAAACCTTCGGAGACAACCTCTATCAGGCCACCCACGACATCAAGCTGACGCAGCAGGCGCTGAATCACTCGGATATCAGCGTAACGGCCGCCCACTATATCACCGACAACGCGGAGAACAAGAAGACGGCCGTTGAGATTATTCAGGACGTATATAGGGAAGACTCCAAAACCTGAATGATATTAGAGCGCAATTGAGAGCATTGCCGGCACATCCCTTTGGGCTGTGCCGGCGGCTTCGCCGCACCGGAATATTGATCACGGCTTATGGCTTATTTATTATTCTTGACAGAAAGACAACTGCCTGAGACCTTGTACAGAAATTATCGGTCCCGAAGGCGCCGGGTGCTGTGCCGTTTGTGATGCCATTCGCCACTGCCCAGTTGACGGCATCGTAACAGTAGCTTCCATTCTTCACGTCACTGAAATTACAGGCCACATTTTTGCTTCCGCCGCCTGCGGCGCGGTACAGGAAAGTGATGATCTCGCCTCTGGTGCAGCTGCGGTTTGGGCTGAAGGTATTTGCGCCGGTTCCGGCCGCAATGCCATGAGCGGCCGCCCAGTTTACTGCCTTATACCAGTAATCTCCCGGGTTGTTGTCCGCAAATCCTGCGTCCGGAGCATTTTCACCGTTTCCAAGGGCACGATACAGGAAGGTGATGATCTGCCCTCTTGTGCAGTATTTTCCGGGCCCGAAGGATGTAGGACTGATTCCCGATGTAATGCCCTTATTCACCGCCCAGTACACGGCGTCATAATAGTTTGAGGACGGGTCCGTCACATCGTTAAAGAGCACCTGAATGGTCTTTTCGCCGACGGTATTGCTGCCATCGTTTGCGGTTGCCTGGATAACGGCGGTTCCCTGTGAGACGCCGGTTATGATTCCATTTTCATCGATAGAGGTGACAGATGGATTTGAGGAGGACCAAGTCACGGACTTATCGGTGGCCTCTTCGGGCGCTACAACAGCAGACATTTGTGTGCTGCTTCCGGCTGCTACGGAAGAATTGCCATTTACGGAGATTGCAGATGCCGCGACCTTACAATTGCTGCCTAAATATACATAGCCCAGAAAATCTCCTGCCCTGGAGGATTCTGCTTCAGCCCTCGATACTTCAAAAATGCCACAGTGTCCGGCATTTGCAGGTACGTCGGAACGCCCGCCCTCGCTGATGGTCAGCGTATCTCCATTCACCTTTTCCACAACCGCGATGTGGTTGGTATAACATGCCAGAGAATATGCCTTTGGTTCGGTACCTCTCGTGAATCCGAACTGGGCGTATACCCAGTCGTACCAGCTGTTTCCGTCATAGATCGTGTTCCCGAGTCCGGTCAACTCCCGTACACGGGCAGAGGCAAACCATGCACAGCCCTCTCCGGTATAAGCATAAGAGCCCCACGTCGGAATCCCCGCAAAGTCTGTATAGGGTGAGCCGCTGATGTCAATCGTCACTCCATCTAATCCGTTATTTGCAATCGTATAATTCTCTGCAGCTTCTACCGTATTCACAGTTCCGGGAAAAATATAACCCGACATTTCCGGAACAGAGACCGTGATTGTCAGCGCCGCAGTCAGACCGGCAACCAAAAATGTTCTCAGTACTTTATTCTTCATACCATTAACCTGTCATTTTTTTATAATTTTTACATCCTGTCTATCATACACCATATTGACACACAAAAGCAACATTATTGTAATAATGTTTGACCCGATAATTACAGATTATTATAAAAAGTATGACAATAAGAAAAACTGCCGTCTGAAATCCATGTGAATTCCAGCGGCAGTTTTTCATGTGGCAGTGTTCGTAATGAAGGAATCAGGTATTGATCCGATCCCGACATGTTCATTCATGCGGCAGTGTTCAAGATCAAAGGATCAGGTATTACCTTGAGATTTCGCTTCTCCCACATCCTGCGGACCGGGGGAAGCATCCTCTCACCGACGGCAGATACCTTATCGGCAACCGTGATCACCCATCCTTCCTTTGTTCTTGGCGGTGCAGCCAGCAGAGGAAACATGTGGTGCATACAGATATCATAGACCTTGTCCCTATCTTCCGGATCTGCAAAAAAAACAGAAAGATCAGCGGATTCAATCGGATGAAGTCTGCACATAGATGAACTTGAGGTGAAGCGTTCGCGGCCGAGGATGCCGAGATCATGGCACAGACAGCCGACAACCAGTGCTCTCGTGTCCGTGCGGATATGGAGCTTGTCCAGCATGTACCCGATGCCGAGGGCAACAAAGGTGACGTTCAGAGAATGCATGCCTACGGTTGAGCTGTGATGATGACACTGCTCCAGAGCTTCCCGGAACTTCAGACTGTTGAGAACCGGTTTTCCATATTTTTCAATGTTTGAAATATTTTCTTCCTGCAAGATTATCCTTCCTCCGGATTCCGGTAAAATGCTGAACCATTAACGATTTGTCTTTAACTTCTTATTATATATCTTTTTTGAACAATTAAAAATAAATTTTTAATAAAGCGCCGTTGAATCAGGATTTTGCAGACCAGTACAGGAAGGTAACCGCTTCTGCCCTGGAGCAGGTTCTATCCGGGGAGAAGGTGGTGCTGGTGGTTCCCGATGTGATACCTCTGGATACAGCCCAGTTTACCGCATTATAGTAATAGCTGTTCCTTGAGATATCCTGAAAAACGGATGTCTGGTATGTCTGCCCCTTTCCTAAGTGATTGTACAGGAAAGTCACAATCTGAGCTCTCGTACAGGATTTGTCCGGAGAGAAAGTGGAAGCAGTGGTCCCGGTTGTAATATGATGGCTGTATGCCCAGTTCACGGCATTGTAATAATAGATGTCCTTCGATACATCGGTGAAAGGACAAGCCTGTGATGGCACCTCTCCGTTTCCAAACAGTCGATACATAAAAGTGATAATCTGTGCGCGGGTGCAGATGGTGTTTGTGCCAAAGGTATCAGAGGAAAATCCCATTGCAATGCCCTTCTTCTGCGCCCAGTATACCGGTGTGTAGTAATAGGAAGAAGAATCCTGTACGTCAGAGAACACGGCGTCGGATGCAGCCGGTGCCGCAGAATTTTCCCTTGCGGAATATCCGGCGCTGCCGAGGTTTTCAGGTGCGTCAGATCCTTTCGGAAGGATGACGATTTTGATTCCCAGGATGCCGCGTCCCTGTCCGGTTGTTCCTGAGGTAGCCCCGTCGCTGGTCCAGTCAAGCCATCCGAGACCGTAGACATTTGTGCAGTAATAAATAGAATAGTTGGAAGCCTCTGACCCGGTCAGCTCGATTTGAACGGCTTCGAGCTGATGACCGGCCGTGCCGGCGATATTGCCCAGGGTACCGAGCCAGTTCCGTGAAGTGTTCTCACTGTGCCACACAGTGTCCCAGCCGACTTTCGCGGATGAAACGCGGTATTTGACCGATAGATTTGAACCCATGGTCTCATTGATTGTCAGGAACTGAAGTACGTCAGTGCTGCCGTCTTCATAGGTGGTTCCGGCAGTGGAGCCGTTCTGACCGGTCAGCCATTCATTCTGACTGCCGAACGTGGAATAAAGGAGCCTTGTCCCGGTTGCCTCGTCAAGCACGCCGGGGTTGGCGACAATTGTCGGGCTCTGGGAGTTCGTGTCAACATAGGAGTAATCGGTGTCCACGTTTCCCGAGATACCGTCTACACTTCCTTTGCTCGAATTCTGCCAGAACTGATAGGCGGCATTTGTGTCACATACACTGTTCCACTGGGCAACCCAGTGATAATAGGTGGTGTCCTGCGCAATGCCGGAGAGCTTCCCTTCCCACCAGTTCTTGGAGGAATATATTCCTGCCTTATATCCTGCCGCTGTGATGCCCGCGCAGTATTGGTTCGCAAAGCTGCAGAGAGTTGAGGATGAGAGGGCAGCCTGTACACCGTCTTCCATATCATAGAAAACAGGAAGACTCAGACGATGCCCTGCCAGAAGCCGCAGTGTATGCGAAATCTCGCTGTTTACCATCTCTGTTGTGCTGGCATAGGAGTACAGGTATGCGCCATAAGGAATTCCAAGCTTCTCACAGGCATCGGCATTGGTTTCCCATGTATCGTCATCCTGGCTGGAGATATCGCTTCCATATCCGACACGAAGAATCGCGAAGGTGACGCCGTCTGCCTTGGCCTTTGCCCAGTCAATGGATCCCTGGAAGGTGCTGACATCGACACCGAAGCTGCCTTTATCTGCAAGAAGGATCCCGTCTGCTTCGCTTTCGGATGAATCGTCGGAATGGTATGCTTCTGTCTCACCGGTAACGACACTTGCCTCTCCGTTTTTCAGCGCCTGAACGACCGTATCCGATTCTCCTTCATTCAGCGCCTGAACAGCGGCCGTTTCATTTTCAACCGTGTCAATGGCATCGTCAACGGGCTGTCCGTTGATATATCGCCAGCTGTTATAATTCTCATCCTGCTGTACAGTGACCGTTCCGGTGTTCTCAACTTGCGTCAGCGCATCACTGATGCTGTCTACAGATGCCTCCGCATTGGTCAGTGCCTTACGGCTCTCTGAGAGAAGCTGCTGTTCTTCTCCGGAAAGAGAATCAAATCCCTCGATGGTGTCTTCAATCTGCTCCTTGAGAGCGTCCGCGGATGTCAGATCTGCGTTTCCGTCTGACAGGTCTGCCGTCTGAGCAATGATGTCCCGAATATCATTTCCTACAGCTTCCGCATCATCCGCACTGTTTTCTGTGCTCTCCTGTCCTCCCGAGGCATTTGCTTCGTTCGAAAATGACTGATCCGAGCTGTTCGCAGCCGAGGATGAAACAGCGGTGCTGTCAGCGGCGGATGTCGGAACAGCTGACAGTGCGATGCTGATACTCATCAGAATACTCGCTGCGAGCTTCAGGTGCTTGTGTTTCAAGGTATTACCTCCCCATGATATAAATAAATTTTTAGCAAACAGTGTAGGCTTTCGCGTCACTTCGTGCTCATACATGTTGCCACACACTGTATAAAGCCAGCTGCTCCGTTGCTTCGCAACTCTCGCAGCTGCCACATGTATTCGCATTCTCGCGGTGTTTCACACCGCTCCATGCTCATACATGTTGCCACAAACTGTATAAGTCCCCGCGTCACTTCGCTGCTTCGCAGCTTCCGTGCCTCTAACAGGTATTCGCATTCCCGCGTTGCTTCGCACCGCTCCATGCTCATACCTGTTGTCGTCGCTAATGTTCTTGCCCACTGGTGAGCAAGCTCCCCGTGGGCCAAGAACATTGCGACTGGACTTATACAGTAAAAAGGTACGGCCTGATAGAAGTTATCGGACCGTACGCTTTTCATGCTGTTATGTAATTGATTGTATCACGAAATGAAGAAATTTAGGATCTCTTTTTAATAATTTTGAAAAGAAAAAGCAAATCTTTATTCACTGTTGAATTACAAAAAGGATGAACAGTGATTCCTATCAGCCGGCTGCGGCTGCGTTGTCCGCCATTGTCGTAGAATCTGACGCATAGGTTGAATCAGCCGGTTCGGTGCCTGGTTCATAATAGATCACGATCGGGACACCCGCGTCGATGTTTTCATAGATGGACTGTGCTACATTCGACGGAAGATTCAGACATCCGTTTGATCCGTTGGTCTTATAAATTTCACCGCCGAATGCGGTGCGCCACCACGCATCGTGAAGGCCTTCACCCTCATAGAATGGCATCCAGTACTGAACCTTTGTGGAGTAGTTCGCGCCCACCAGAGTGGAAGGACTTTCCTTGTATGCGACAGGGAAAATGCCGGTCATGGTGCCCTGGTTTTTCGAAAGGTCACCGCTTACAAGATCACTCTCCAGAAGCAGGGAGCCATCCTTGTAATACCAGAGGTGCTGCTTCGTCAGGTCGACCTCAACATAGGTTCCGGCCAGATCATCCGTTCCGTTTCTCTTGTAGTAGTACGGGTTTCCATAGTCATTGGTCTGAACGTATATCGGCTCACGGCTGACGGACTGGCCTGCCTGAAGATCCTTGATCAGTTCCGCGGTTTCGGAATCCTCATCAACAGTGTACCCGTATTCCACCTTTCCGGCCGGGAAGTCAATGGTCAGACCGCCCGTGGTCTTGAAAGTTTTTTCAATATGACGGGTATTGTATTTATTCGCAAGATCACTCACCCACGCTGCGGCCTTGTCCTTGTCCACGGTGCAGCTTCCGTCGTCTGCAATGGTGAGCCAGTCCTTGAAGGTATCGTATGTAAGCGTCTCGCTCTGATCCCCGAACTGGTAGGTGATCACCATGTCCTTGTAAGCCTGAAGCTTCAGCTCCTTATTCTTGTCATCAGCTTCCTTCTGCAGATCTGTGGTATCCATATTCACTGTCTTTGAAGTGTAACAGTCTTCGGGAATTGCGATCTTAAGAGTGCCAGTGAGTGTACCGTTTTCGGATGCGCTTTCAATTGCGTCCCGGACTGCCTTCTGGAGTTTTGTGTCATCCACTTCATTTCCCTGCACCGGCTGTGTGACAACATAAGTGTTGCTCGAAGAATCCAGATTAACCGCAGCCTCGACTGATTTTACACGGGCGACACTGAACTTTGAGCTCTGTACAAAAGAGTCAAAAGTGGACTCATCGAACGAATATACGTTGTCTGCGGAGATGTTATCTCCTCCGGTTGTGTTCTGCAGATAGGCGCTGATGCTCTCTGTCTGTGCTTCTCTTGCTTTTTCAAGAGAGGCTGTCATTGAGTTTTTATCCAGACTGTAACCGTAGTCAGACAGATCTCCGGTAAGCACCGTCTGGTCGTTTTCGGTAATATCAATCGTCACCGGCTGACTGTTCTGAATGATCTGATCAGCAACCTGTGACGGCGTCATCCCGGAGATATCAGCACCGTTGAAGGTGGTGTTCTTCATGAAAGTGTCCGTATGCTTTGCGTGCTGATAAATCGCGAATACCGATATGATGCCGATAATGATAACCGCCAGCATCACGATCAGTACAATTGTGCTGACGGAAAGTTTCCTGGTTTCCTGTCTGTGTCTGGTACTTGAAGTTTTATTCAAAAAATATCACGCTCCTGTTGAATTTATACAGTTTGTGTACCCCGCTCCGAGGCATGTTGGTTAGTTGTACCCTGTTGATTTGTCCGGCGATCATAAAACACTGCCGGACGGTATTCCTGGTTTCAAAACAGGATTATACCCGTATATAGTAAAAAAAACATTACAAGAAAAGATAATTTTATGTCAGATTTTGCGCAATGTATTTTCTAACTGCAGCACATTCTACATAAGTGCACCCAGTACGATCAGGAACTGCGCGGCAAGGTATGTCGGCATAACCCATGTGCCGCGCTTCCTGTGAAATACCTGGAAGGAAAGGATGGTGTCGGACACGATAAAGAGCATGGTTCCGGCCCAGGTAATCATTCTTCCAGTGGTTTTACCCGTCATATACATCAGATAAGAGCTGAAACTCATGGCCAGAATAACACTGATGTAGAGGCTTACCGGCACCTTTGCCCTAGGGTCCATGCCGGGAAAAAGTTTCTGAACGACAAGGATCATATAGAGAAAATAGATCATGAAGATGACAATGACCGGAATGGGCCGCAGCCAGGATACCTTGATGTTTCTCCAGAAATCAATGAGATAGAAGACATGGCCTGCCAGAAAGGACAGCAGACCCGGAATAAAGTACTCCTCCCGGAGAAGAAATGTATCTCCAAGAAATCCTCCGATCAAAGCCGGAATCAGAAGATACCGGATTTCCCTTCCCGACGCGGAGACGGATGACAGATAAAATACAATCAGCACCGGCATCAGCAGCGGTTTGAAGAAACGCTCCTTTTCCGTCTGGTGGAATCGAAGCTCCAAAACACTCAGTATACAAAAGCACGCCAGTGAAAGGATCGATACACAGAGTGCCATTTCAAAGTCTCCTCCCCAAAATAATAAACTCACCCCTAAATAATAAATTCCACCTTGTAACCGTCTTCAGGTCAGAATACTCAGAATACCTGTACCAGGCTGCCGAGTCCGTAGGTTTCGCATACATTCCGGATGCCATCGGTGACTTCCTGACGGCTGTACTGGTGTTCTTCCAGAAAATCGTCGGATTTGTCATTCAGGTACGCGTAGAAATATAGCGCCGTGCGCATATTCCCCCGGTCACCGGTTTCGATCAGGTCATAGACCTTGTTTTCGGCGTCATTGATGTCTCCGTCATCTACCATAGACTGTAGTTCAAAGAGAGCTTCGGAGGTGTCGTCCATCTGTTCGTTGATATTCTGCGCCTCTCTTCCGTTCTCTCGGGCTGCAGTGTTATACGGAGGCCTGTCGGCCTCGCCAAACACAATTTTTCGCAGTGTATTCAGGATTTCCCGGTTCTGCCGGGTTACATAATCATCTTCAAACATAGCGGATATCCTTTTTACAATTTACTGTTCGGATACAAATAATCGTAAAAAATTCAGAGGACTATTCTTCTTCGTGCAAAAACAATTCTGAAGACTATTCTTCTGTGTGCAAAAATAATCTGGAAGACTATTCTTCTTCGTGCAATAATCCGGAAGACTATTCTTCTACACGCATCACGGTCTCGACAGATTTCACGCAGTGATTCTCCAGAAGATCATCGAGCGCGTCGCTGACGATTGTCTTCTCCACATTAGCAAAGATAAAGATCAGCGGGACGATGGGAGCCGATGAGGTGCGCGTGTCGCCGTTATTTCTGCCGGGCCGCTGCAGGGCTGTCTCGATGCTGATTCCGTGCGCTCCCAGGATTGTGGTGATTCTGCCCATGACGCCGGGGATATCCTCAGCCATCATCCGCACATAGTATTTATTGCTGCCCTCACCGATGAATTTCAGGTCAGCGTCGTAGCGAAGCTGCGGAACGATATCGTAGGCGGAATCCTTCTCCCACTTGCGCGCCACGCCGATTACATCGCCCATGACAGCGCTTCCGGTCGGAAGCGGACCGGCCCCTCTGCCATAGAACATCAGATTGTCAACTGCGTTGCCAGTGATAAACACGGCATTGAACTCATTGCGGACATTCGCCAGAGGATGGCTGACCGGAACGAGTGACGGCTCCACGCTGGCAGAAACCTCTCCGTTCTCCTCACGGGCACTCGCAAGCAGCTTGATCTTATATCCGGATTCCTTTGCAAAGGCGATGTCATCCGATCCAACGTGGGTGATGCCCTGTGTAGGAATCTGATCCGGTCCTACACCCAGACCGAATACCAGAGATATCAGAATCGAGAGTTTATTCGCCGCATCGATTCCCTCCACATCAGCGGTCGGGTCCGCCTCCGCGAATCCCTTTGCCTGTGCGTCCCGGAGGATATCGGCGTAATCCTTGCCATTTTCTTCCATCTGCGTCAGGATATAGTTTGTCGTTCCATTCAGGATGCCGTGAACGGAGCTGAATTCGTTAGACAAAAGGGCAGTCGTCAGGGAGGTCAGGATCGGAATTCCGCCTGCCACAGCCGCCTCGAAACGGAGCAGCACATGGTGTTCCTGTGCGAGCTGCGCAAGCATGCGGCCGTTTGCGGCAATCGCTGCCTTGTTTGCCGTGACAACACTCTTGCCGTTCTCGAGCGCCCGTGCCATAAACGTCGTGGCAGGCTCAATGCCTCCGATCAGTTCCACGACGATGCTGATCTCCGGATCGTTCAGGATGTCATCTACATCCGTTGTATATTTCTCGCGGGGAATGTCGATTCCGCGGTCCTTTTCAGGGTGACGGTTCAGAATCTTCACGATTTCAATATCCAGTCCGGTTGTATCCGCGATCTTCTTCTGATTCATGGCAAGTGCCTTGTAGGTTCCCTTGCCGATGTTGCCGATTCCAAGCATGCCGACTTTTATTTTTTCCATGATTGTTCTCCACTCCCGGTGTATATTTGAATGATGGTGTATATAATATAGAATAAATATGATTATTCTGTGAATTTATCGGATCAGAAATCCGATTGAATTACTATTATAACAGAATGTCTGCAGCTGCGCACAATTTTCTTGTGAAAGGCTTTCATTGATATTGTGCGGGAAATGCGTGAAGCGGATTGCGGAGCAGAACAAAGGTATTCTTGTGATAATCAAGAATACCGTCCTGCTTCAGCAAAGCAAGTTCACGGCTGAGTGAACTTCGGTTCGCGCACAGATACTCCGCCATTTCCTCGCGGTTCAGCGGGATTTCGATGTAGCGAGTGTTCTGCTTTTCTGCCTGCAGCGACAGATAGCTTAGGATCTTGCTCCTCAGGTCCGGCTTGGATACGATCTCTATTTTTTCTATCAGCTGCATATTTTTCTGCCCGAGAAGATCATACAGATTGTCCGCAAGGTTCACATGAAAGACGCACTGATTGCTGCAGGGATGAAGGATGCGGTTCAGGGACAGGAAAATCACACGGGTATCTTCCGCCGCACAGAAGGTGACCCTCGAGGCAGTCTGCTTCATGATGTTGAAGGTTTCTCCGAAAAGTTCCCCTTTTCTCATATAGATGATGAAAATTTTATTTCCCCGGACATCCTCCCGGATCATATCCACCCTTCCGGACAAAACAATGCCGATAAACTTCACATTTTCCTCTTCCATAATTATATGCGATCCCTTTTTAAAACCGGAAATATGACTGTCCAGATGACCGGCCAGCGCTCCGATCTTCCCGGAATCGAGTCCCGCGAAAAGAGGTATCTCTGCCTCGCATATCTCTGCGATTTCTTCTTCTTTTAACCGCATGCTGTTCCTCCGTATCCATTGACTGTCCGGCGGATCAGGCCAGACGTAACCTTAAGCAAAATTATAGGACGCAGGCTCTCTTTTCGCAACCGGTCTGCGTTTACAAAGAATTGATCATTTTTTTCGCAACCGGTCTGCGTTTACAAAGAATTGATCATTAACGTTGCGTGTGCAACCAGATGAATCTGCGGGAGTGATATAATTGGAACGATGAGTCAGATACGCATTGTTAAATTTTTAACTATAATGAAATCGGTATTCTTTTTTCATAGTATTTGTTATATTTAACAGTGTGAAAGTAGATGTCCTGTATATATACGAGGAGGTATTTACATGGGATACACGCTAGATGGAGCCGGATTCTCTCGGGTGGTGAAGAATCTCGGCAAAAATTATCGAATCTTTGCGCCTGTCCGTAAGGTCGGGGAGGGAAGATTCACGGATACGGATGTCATCCGCTATGAGTTTATTACGGATGCGTCGGAAATCGAGCTTCAGAAGAAGTCGGACTACTCTTTCAAGGAGATCCTGACGCCGCTGTCTGAGACGCTCTTCTTCTTCACGGAGAATGTTGTGAAGGAAGCGGATCGTGACACCCGGGATGTGATTGTTTTTCTTCGCAGCTATGATATTCACGCGGTAAAACGACTGGATCAGATCTATCTTGGCAATGGACCGAAGGATTATTTCTATGAGAACATCCGCGATCATGTAAAGTTTGCGCTGATCGCCGGTGATGAGGCGGATGATCCGGATGGATTTTCGGTCAGCATGGGAACAAACCGGGTGACAGAGGGATATCTGTTCTCCGTAGAGCAGACGCCGGATGGATTCTGCTGTGATGTACCGGACACTTCCCTGAAGGCTGTTTTTGAAGAGGCTGGCGGTGTGAAGGCCGAGATAACGCCCTCCTATCCCGTTGAGAACCGGACCAGGGTGGAAATCCCCGATGAAATTCCGAACAGTATCTACAAGGATCCGATCTGGGATGAATACACGGCGAGGTGTATCGGCTGCGGCCGTTGTACCCTTGTATGTCCTACATGCACCTGCTTCACCATGCAGGACATCTACTATACCGACAACGGGAAGGTTGGCGAGAGACGCCGTGTAAATGCGTCCTGCATGATCGACGGCTATACGAACGTAGCCGGCGGCGGTCAGTACAGAAGAACGCAGGGAGAACGGATGCGGTTTAAGGTGCTTCACAAAATCTATGACTTCCGGAAACGCTTCGGCTATGATATGTGCGTCGGCTGCGGCCGCTGTGATGCTGTTTGTCCGGAGTACATCTCCTTCTCCAAAATCATCAATAAGGTGAATCAGAGAGTGAATGAACTCGCTGCGGAATCTGCGGATGCAGCGGGAAAGGAGGCAGGTGCAAATGGCAGCAAATGAAAAAAATCCATACATTCCCTTCACGTCTGAAATTCTGGATGTAATTCGGCACACAAAGAAGGAATATACCTTCCGTCTCAGCTATTCGGGAGAGGTAAAGCCCGGTCAGTTTTTTGAGGTATCTGTTCCGAAGTTCGGAGAGGCACCGATTTCTGTCAGCGGCATTGGTAAGGATTATATCGATCTGACGCTCCGCAAGGTCGGCAGAGTCACAGATGAAGTCTTTGAGAAATATAAAGGACAGACTCTCCTGCTTCGTGGTCCGTACGGAAATGGTTTTGACATGGATCTCTATCGGAACAGAGAAGTTCTGGTGATTGCCGGAGGCACCGGTGTATCACCGGTTCGCGGTGTTGTGAGCGCATTCGCGGACGAACCGGATGCTGCGGACAAGCACGTCATCGTTGGCTTCAAGAGCCCGGACGACATGCTGTTCCGGGATGACCTGAAGATATGGGATGAGCGTCTGGATCTCTGGCTCACCGTTGACGGAGCGCCCGAGGGATATGACGGAAAGATCGGTCTTGTGACCAAATATATCCCTGATGTGAAAATCCGCGATGTGGAGAAGGCCGCGGCGATCGTGGTCGGTCCGCCGCCGATGATGCGCTTCTCCGTCATGGGGCTTCTCGAGAAGGGTTTCCGTGAGGAGAACATCTGGGTGTCTCAGGAAAGAAAGATGTGCTGCGGCCTCGGAAAGTGCGGCCACTGCAGAATCGGCGAGAAGTACGTCTGCCTGGACGGTCCGGTTTTCAACTATACCGAGAGCAAGAATATGCTTGACTGAGGAGGGAGATATCTATGGGTTACGATTGTAATGTAAAGAAATTAAAAAAGAACAACTTCCGTCAGTCGAAGGTCAGAGGAGAAGTCGCTTCCCGTGTGCGTGTGCCGGGAGGAAGAATCGATGCGGCCTCTCTCGCGAAGGTTGTGGAGATCGCGGTAAAATACGGCACCGGAGAAGTAAATCTGACAAACCGTCAGGGCTTCGAGATTCCGGGAATCCCGATTGAAGATGTCGAAGAGGTGAATAAGGCACTGCAGTCTATCATCGACGCGAGCGGAGTGACACAGGCGCCGAACAAGCCGGGCGAGGGCTATCCCTCCTCCGGAACCAGAAATGTTGTCGCGTGCCCGGGCAAATCTCTGTGCCCATTCGGATGCTATGACACCAAGGAACTTGCAGCAAAAATCGACAAGCTGATCTATCCGAACGATCATCACGTGAAGATTGCCTGCACCGGCTGCTCTAATGACTGTGCGCATGTCAGACTGAATGATTTCGGTATTATCGGGCAGACAGAGCCTCAGTACAACCCTGACCGCTGTATCGGCTGTGAACAGTGTGTGAAGTACTGCAGCAGACGAAGCGTAGGTGCGCTCTCTGTCGTAAACGGAAAGATTGTCCGTGATACAGACAAATGCATCGGGTGCGGTGTCTGTGTCATCTACTGCCCTACCCGCGCGTGGACGCGAAGCAAAGAGCATTATTTCCGCGTGTCGCTTCTCGGACGCACCGGCAAGAAGAACCCGCGGCTTGGTGTTGATTTTCTGAAATGGGCGGATGAGGAAAGCATTCTCAAGATTATCAAGAACACCTATGATTATCTGGATGCTTATCAGGACAGAGGAGCGGTTGAGAACAAGGAGCATATCGGCTACATTGTTGACCGCACCGGCTTTGAAGAGTTCCTGAAATATATCATGAAGGATGTTCATTTCGGACCGAAGACCGAGATGAACGGAAGACCGTACTGGGGCGGCAAGCGTTACGATCAGACCAATGAGCTCCGTTCTTCCATGTACCGTTTCTCCGACCGTCCGTACGACGGATACTCCGGTATCCCGAGAGAAGATCAGCCGCAGAAAAAGAGATAACCGAAAAAAGAAACAGGAACGCAAAAAAAGCAACAAAAAAACAATACAAAGAACAATCGAAACGCCGAACGGGGCTGCCGCACACTTTCGCGCGGCAGCCCCGTATTTGCCGAAATCAGTTCTTATCGGTAATGCCGTGGTGATATCCGCTCTCCTTGTGAGCAATCGCGTTCTTGATAATCTCCACGCAGCCGTCGATTCCGAACTTCGAACTGTCCAGACAGAGATGGTAGCTGTCTACAGATCCCCATTCCTTGCTGGTATAGTAGTTGTAGTAGCTGGAACGGCTCTTGTCGTTCTTCCGGATCCGGTCTCTGGCCTTATTGTCCGTCAGATCATACAGATTGGAAATCCTTCTCACCCGGACATCGAGATCCGCGTGAATGAATACGCTCAGAAGATTCGGGTTATCCTCGAGCGCGTAATCCGCGCACCTTCCGATGATAACACACGGTCCCTGCTGTGCAAGCTTCTTTACGGTGTCAAACTGTGCCAGGAATACCTTCTGATTCAATGGCATATCGTTCATGACATTCGATGTGTAACCGAAGGAATAGGTATCCATTACCAGAGAATACAGAAAACTGCTGGTCGGTTTCTCATCCTGATTTTCAAAAATTTCCTTGGCGAGTCCGCTGTGCTTGGCGGCCTGGTCGAGAAGCTCCTTGTCGTAAAACGGGATCTTCAGATCTTCTGCAAGCAATTTGCCGATCAGATGTCCGCCGCTTCCAAATTCACGTCCGATTGTAATGATGGTCTTCATAACAAGTCCTCCTTCCTGCATCGTGCTGTAGCAAGAAATTTTCTAAGCTCATTATAACATGATCCCTCAAAAAATCACACACAAATTTATGCGAAAAGGATATGTTTTTGTATACTTTCACAAAATAACTGTCAGTTTGCACAAATATAATCAGAATAAAAGCGGAGGACAAAATTCAGGCCAGTTTTATCAGGAGCTTATTGAAATAATCCGGCAGCGGCGCGGTGAATTCCATATATTCACCGGTGACCGGATGCTGAAAACCGAGAATCATGGCATGAAGCGTCTGGCCCTGCAGTCCCTTCACCGGGCATTTCTTTGGCCCGTAGAGCTCATCGCCCAGGAGCGGGTGACCAATATGTGCCATATGTACGCGGATCTGATGGGTTCTCCCGGTTTCCAGGCGGCATTCAATGTAAGTGTAGCCGTTCAGCCGCTGAAGCACGCGGACATGGGTAACGGCAGGCTTGCCCCTGCCGTCCGGAACGACTGCCATCTTCTTGCGGTCAACCGGATGGCGTCCGATATTGCCCTCGATTGTAATTTCGTCTTCCGTCAGGTTTCCGTGAACGATCGCGCGGTATCTGCGGGTGATGCTGTGTACGGCAAGCTGAGCGGCAAGACTTTGATGAGCAATATCATTTTTGCAGACGACAAGCGCTCCGGTCGTATCTTTGTCGATCCGGTGAACGATGCCCGGCCGGAGGACACCGTTGATCCCGGACAGACTGTCTCCGCAGTGATACAGCAGAGCATTTACCAGAGTGTGCTCATAATGCCCCGCGGCGGGATGAACGACCATATTCTTCGGCTTATTGACGACGAGGAGACAATCATCCTCATAGAGAATGTCGAGAGGGATGTTCTCGGGCAGAACAGGCGGCTCCTGATTGTCGGGAATTGTCAGGTGAATCCGGTCTCCGGCCTGGATTTTATAATTGGCTCTGACCGTCCGGTCCGCGACAAAAACGCTCTCATTCTTCAGAAGCTTCTGAATATGGGAGCGTGACATGGTTTCAAGCTGTTCGGTCAGATAGATATCAATTCTTTTATCCTGGTCTTCCGGCTCGACGGCAAACGAGATTTCTTTCATTGTGCGTCCTCTTTTTGATCCGCGTTGTTCTTTCGCCCGAAGATCTTCTGCAGATCCGTGTCCTTATAGTGAAACAGAACCAGAATAATCAACAGAATCACAGATATGGTGACGTAGATATCCGCAACATTAAAGATCGGAAAATTAATGACGGAGAAATAAATAAAGTCGACCACATATCGGTGCATGATCCGGTCGATCAGATTGCCGACCGCCCCTGCGCAGAGAATGGCAAGGCTCCACAGAAGAGGATTGAATGCAGATGTATTCTGTGGGATCTTCCTCATCAGCCAGATGGCGAAAATCAGAAAGACTGCGGTCAGAATATAGAAGAACCACTGCTGATTCTGAAGCATGCTGAAGGCTGCTCCGTTATTCTCAAGGTAGCGGAGTTCAAGAATACCGGGAATCAGAACACGTGCCTCTCTTCCGGCGAGATGGCTGACGGCGAGGTACTTTGTAAACTGATCGAAAATCACAAGGATTGCGCCCGCAATCAGCAGGAGAAGCGGACTTGTTCGTTTTTTTTCAGCAGTATTGCTCATGGGTAAACTACAGTTCCTTTCATTAATACAGTATGTAGAGCCCCGATTGCGGGAGTGCGCAGCACGGAGCAATCCGAAGCATATACAGCAGGTGGTGCCCTGCTTGTGGAACAGGGACATTTATTTCATAAGTACAGACGCTGCTTCGCGCAGCTCCTCGTCTGTGACGCTGCTGTCAATTACCGCGTTGCCGACACCGTCAAGAAGGATAAAGCGGATATGCCCCTCTTCCATTTTCTTGTCGGATCGGGTAGTCCGGACGATTTCATCAACGGTCAGGCCGCTGACAGAGGTGGGAATCCCGAAATCCCGGTGAAGCTTCTGCAGCCACCGGTAATCCTCCTCTGAGATCATGCCACGCTTCATAGACAGCCAGGAAGCTCCGATGGAGCCAATCCCGACACACTGACCGTGAAGAAGTTCGAAGTTCTTGCATTTCTCAATGGCATGGCCGAGCGTATGACCGAAGTTGAGGATGGCACGGAGTCCCTTGTCCTTTGGATCCTCCTCGACAACGGACGCCTTGACCCTGCAGCAGGCACGGATCACGGTCGCCAGAGCATCCGGATCTCTCCGGAGGATCTCTGCCTCGTGGGAATCGATCCAGGTGAGCAGATTTCTGTCGCGGATCGCACCGGTCTTCAGAACCTCACCCATTCCGGATGCAAACTGATCCTGCGGAAGTGTCTTCAGTGTCTTCATATTCATGTAGACAAGGCGCGGCTGAAGAAATGCGCCTACCATATTTTTGTACTGTTCAAAATCGACACCTGTTTTCCCTCCGACACTGCTGTCCACCTGCGCAAGAAGGGTAGTCGGAATCTGGATGAAGTCGATGCCGCGCAGATAAGTAGCTGCCGCAAAACCGGTCAGATCACCGGCGACGCCGCCGCCAAGTGCGGCGAGGATGTCGTTTCGCTGAAACTTGTGTTCGATTAGAAAACGATACAGGCCGATTACCGTATCCAGACACTTGTGTTCCTCCCCGGCCGGAAAAACGTAGGTTTCAACCGTAAGGCCAAGCGGAGCGAGTGCCTTCTCAACCTCCCCGGCATACAGCGGCGCCACATTGCTGTCGGATACCACACAGATCTTTTTTGCCCGGAAACCGCTGATCTGGCGGATTTCATCCGCAAGGGTCTGAAAGCTGCTCTCCCACACAATCCGATAGGAAAACTCCATGCCTGAGCTTTTTCTCTCTACAATTAATGATTCCATAATAATCTCCTTCTCAATCCTTTGTCGCCTGTATCCCACTGCTGAAGCAAGAGGAACTTTACGGTATTTTCTGATAAGAGAAAAGCATCAGTAAGAATCGCTTCTAACTGATGCCTGCAAGGTCATTTACTGTATAAGCTCTTCGAAAATACAGACAGGATCGTCACGCGCGAAGCGTGTGTAAGAGACTGTATGCGATTTCGAAGGCAACAGGTATGAGGATGAAGCGCGAACGCGCGATATCCGAATATGCGCGGACAGTGAGCCACATCCGCTCACACAAAGTGTGAAGCGGTGGGGCGAACGCCGCGTCAGACCGGCGAAGCCGGTCACCTGTAGGATTGCGAGAGTGCGAAGCACGGAGCAATCCGCAGCTTATACCGTGTGTGGCACGATGTATCGTATGGCCGTTACTGTAATCATTTGAACAGATATGGATGTCCGGAAAGCCATCGCGATGAAAAGCTCTGTCAGAACGCAGTGCGCATCGTCGGCATCGCGCCGTTCAGAAGATCCTGAATGTCTCCGGAAATCTCGACGGTAGAAGGAGTCAGAATGAAGATGTAACTGGAAACCTTCTGCAGTCCTCCGCCGATTGCATAACAGGAACCGGAGGAAAAATCAATAATTCTCTGTGCGAGCTCGACATCAAGTCCCTCCAGATTCAGTACAACGGTACAGCCGGAAAGCAGGGTGTCTGCAATCTCCCTGTAGTCCTCGACCTTTGCAGGTTTGATTACACAGACTTCCATACCGCTGCGGGAGGACGATGCGGCGCGATGCATCGGCGTTACTTTCTGTGACTGTGCTGCAGGTCTTGTCTGCATGCGGGCAGCCGTGGTATATCTTCCTGAGGTCTCCGGCTGTGCCTTGCGAACCGGCTCCTCCTCTTCTGCCTCGCGTGCTGCATTTACGCTCTTGCGGCTTCCAAAATGCTTTTTCTTCGGCGCTGGTTCTTCTTCCGGCTCATCATCATAATCTTCATCGTCGTCATCGAAGAATTCATCGTCATCATCATAATCGTCATTCAGACGTACCGCATCAAGGAACTTATCAAAAAATCCCATCTTATCATTCTCTCCTAACAATTTCTTACAGACTCAGGGGCGGCGCGGAAGCTGCGGAGCAGCTAACGTAACGCGGGGACTTATACCTATTGTGGCACCCCGCCTGCGGGGCATGGCCGTTTATTTCACAATGCTGAAATCTGCCGCAGTGCAATGCGGAAATAGAAAAATGCACCTCACTGTTTGTGCGTATAATCGCGTGCGCCGAAAATGGCGGTACCTACACGGACAAGTGTGGCACCCTCTTCGACTGCAATAATATAATCATTGGTCATACCCATACTCAGAGTCTTCATTTCAACATTCTCATTATCAGTGTTTTCATTGTTGATGTCAACACTTAATTGTCTCAATTTGCGGAAGACCGGACGGTTGTCCTCCGGGTTCTTCACAAAGGGAGCGCTGGTCATAAGACCGCTTACAATGATATGTGGAAGCGTTTCTGCAATTCTTTTCACAAGCTCCGGGGCTTCCTCGCAGGAAACGCCGAATTTTGTGTCTTCCTCCGCAACATTGACCTCGATCAGGATCGGAATCCGGCGGCTGTGCTTAACTGCTTCCTTCTCGATAGTCTGAGCAAGCTCATAGGTATCGACGGCATGTATCATCGTGACGTATTCCGCGATGTACTTGACCTTGTTTCTCTGCAGATGACCGATCATATGCCAGTGAATATCCTTTGGAAGGTCATCATGCTTCTGGCGGAGTTCCTGAATATAGTTCTCACCGAAGTCACGTACCCCGGCACGGTAAAGCTCTTCGATATTCTCCTCCGGCTTTGTCTTGCTGACTGCAATCAGCGTGACATCCTCCGGATTCCGGCCCGCGCGGGCGCAGGCCTCATCGATGTTCCTGCGAACAGCTTTATAATTTTCCAAAAGCATCTTCAACACCTCACATTTCTGTATATATGTGGCACCCTGCCCGAGAGGCAAGGGCGTTTTCTGTAAAACATCATATGATATATGGTATCACAAACGGTAAAAGCTAAGGATTGCGCTGTGCTTTGCACTCTCGCAATCCCTATACTTATATGGACTTGTATGACGCAATGCCTTTACGAGAATATGGATCTGTATGACGTATTGCCCTTATCGGAGGATCTCCGCTTCGTTCACAGTGCTTCCGTCTCTGACAATATAATCATACTGGGAGATTCCGTAGTTTGTGCCCTCTTCTACCAGACAGTATTCATCATTCTGATCGATAATGTCGATCTTGCGGAACTGTGCGTAGCCGCGGTTGATACAGTAAACTCCCTCCAGCGACGCGGTAGCTCCGATGGTATACGTGTCACTGGAATCCGGCTTGAGGATGAGATCGCCAGGCTGGAAATCCGCTTCATCTACATAGTAAACCTTCTGTCCGGAATCATCCGTGGTGCTCTCATACAAATCGGCTTCCACAAATTCTGTTGAGGAACTGCCTCCGCTGCTCTTCGTCTGTTTCATGAATCCGTCGGAGTCGTCATCGCCTCCTGTCGTCAGATAATCTACCGGAATCGTGTAAAATTCCTTTGTGACGATAGAAGAAAGGGGAATTTTCAGTCCGGTGTCCGTATTTGTCACAAGTTCAATATTCAGGAACCGGTCATCTGCGTACCGTACCATACCACTGTACAGAGTAATTTTTGCAAAATGCGTGCCGTCCTTGTCAAACAGAGTGAGATCTCCGTTCTCGGAATTCCCGTCTTTGCTGAACTTTACGCGGACTGTTGACTTTGTGGAAAGAGCGGCATATTGCCTGTCCGTTAAGGGGAAGACAAGATACCAGGTGTCATCGGTCGCAATGCGAAAGATCGGATCTCCCTTCGAAACCTTGTCGCTGGTTCGGAGCTGCGTGCTCTCATAGGATTTGATGTTAAAATCATCCAGGGTGACGTCCTGCGGTGTCAGCGTCTCATATCCGTCTGTCGTATAGGTAATGACACCGTCGTTATCTGCCTGACAGGCAGTTCCGTTGACAGAGGATGGATCACTGTCGTTGATGACGGTAGAGTTCAGGGAATACTGAAAGTCATAGACGGTTCCGAAATTGTCCTCATTATATGCCCCCGTAAATTCCGAGGCAAGCTGCCGGATTTTGCTGATGTCGGAGTCTGCCAGTTTGACCGTGGAGGAAGAATCAGGGCTGGAGCCGATACTGCACACGATGTCATTCTTGGATGCCCGGGCACTGTCCTGCGTATAATAGCTGACATACCCTGAGGCCGAAGCATCAACCAGCTCTTCCGACCGAAGCGCAAGCGCTGAATAGGATTCGTTATTTGAAAGAGTGCCGGAAGTTACCATATATGAGGAAATGTGCTTTGAGGTCGCATAGATAAAGATCGTGATGATCAGATACAGGAAGAGCGCTCCGAAGATCACGGTGCCGATATTGAAATTTATTCCGTGTTTTCTTTTATTCTTTTTTGCCACAGTTGCCTCCTGCATACGCTTTGACTTCTTATTCTAGCATTATCCGAAATTTATTACAAGCAAAAGAAAGCTGCCCGCAGGGAGGCATAAAGAAAGCTGCCCGCAGGGAGGCATAAAGAAAGCTGCCCGCAGGGAGGCATAAAGAAAGCTGCCGCAGCAGGTGCGGCAGCTTTCTGAAGTCCCGTTCGGAACCAAAAACTATAGGCTGAATTCGATACATGTACGGATATTACAGAGCAAGGAGGATCTTTTCCTGCATATCTGCGCTCAGTTCTTCCTTGTCCATGGACATGCTGATGACAAAGTCAACATGGAACATTGTGCTGATCTGCTCGAGCTGTTCGATGCAGTCGTCTACCTTATCCTTGTTGTCTTCAAGCTTCGTCAGCTTCAGGAAGCCATCGAGATACATCTGCTCGATATCACGATTCTGAGAGATGATTCCGCAGATAAAACCGACAAATTCATTGTAGTCCTTTAACGGATAAACGGATACATCAATCAGGCGGATCTTGTTGTTCAGCTCAAGCATATGCTTTGCGCTCTTGTCGAGATATACGATATCTCCGCTCGCCGACCTGACTGCTGTATTCACTTTGTCCAGAATATATTTGGTTTTCCCTTTTCCCTTTTTGCCTACAATTAATTGAACCATGGCTGATTCCTCCTTGAGCAGTATCGTAATGTAAAATACATTGGTGTATCATAATTTCCCGAAAAGCTGCATAACCGACACAGACTGGCACGATTTAATTGTCTTTTTGACTAAAATCGTTTCGGGTTGATGGTTTAATTATAGTGTATTTATACAAAAAAGGCAAGACACTTTCCTTATTTTCATCAGGAACCGGAGACTGAGGAAACACTCTCATCCGTATTGGAGGACGAAGACACCTTTTCGGCTCCGGAAGTGGAAGTATCCGTTCCGGAGGATGAGGATTTCGCTCCGGAAGAGGAGGAATCCGTCCCGGAGGAGGAAGCATCCGTGCCGGAGGAGGAAGATCCCGCATCGGAGGAGGCGTCCGAATTCGTCAGACTGAGCAGCTTGCTCATATCGTTGTACAGAGTATCCTTCGTATCGGCACCGGTGACGATTGCGATAAAGGGAACGCCGTAACCGTTCTGTACGACGAGAGCAAGGCATGATCCGGCCTGATCTGTTGTACCGGTCTTGCTCGCAAGAATCTGTACATTGGAAGGCAGTGAATAGGTTCCGTCGAGATATTCATCGGTTGTAGTGGACAGGAAGGTGCTCTCTCCCTCGGTCCCCGTGACGCTTGTCTGGTACTGGGACTGTGAGGCGATCTTTGAAAAATCAGGATAATCCTGATAGACACGGTTCAGCATCAGATAAATGTCATATGGTGTTGTGTAGTGGTTGTCGTCGTGGAGTCCGGAAGGATTGACAAAATGGGTTCCCGTCATCCCGAGCTTCTGAGCTTCCGAATTCATCATCTCCACGAATTTATCTACGCTGCCGCCGACCGTTCGGGCAATCGCCATGGCCGCGTCATTCGCGGAGTATACCAGAAGCAGGTTCAGCAGATCTTCGAGCGCAACCTTGTCTCCGACTTCAAGCTGACTGGACTGCGCGTCCTCACCGAGCTGAAAATCCGCATCCGTCATCGTGACCTGCTGCGTGAGGTCTGCGCCGCTCTCAAATGTCACGAGAGCCGTCATGATCTTCGTCAGGCTGGCGGGATAGATTTTATCGTAGATTCCCTTTGCATAGAGGCTGGTGTGATCCTCGAGATTAAACAGAAGCGCCCGTTCATCATCTTCAGTGAGGCTGAGGCTTCCGGATCCGACTTCGGATTCGGAACAGACAATTCCCTCGCTTTCCGTGTAATTCGATGTACTTTGAAGGGTGAAGGGAGAAAGCTCCTCGGCCCCGTTCTGGGCGGAGAGATTATAGGCCTCGGATGTGTCAAGCGTCGCGCTCCGCGTGAAGATCAGATGAATCAGAACAGCTGCCAGCACAAGAATCACCGCGATGAAAACTGCCGCAATACGATGCAGGAGACGCTGCCGTCTGCGTCTCGCGTTCCGGCTGTATTTTCTGTTATGCCTTCTTTCCGGTTCCGGATTCGAAGGAGTCCGGTTTGAATGTTTCTCCTGTATAGACATATTTTCCTCCATAGTCAAAATATTTCTTGCGCTGCAGACTGATATTCATCACCACACCCATTCCGATGTAGAGACTGATCAGAGAGGTCAGGCCGTAACTCACAAAAGGAAGCGGCGTTCCGGTATTCGGAAGAAGGCCTGTCGCGACGCAGATGTTGATAAAGCTCTGTATCGCGATCAGACATCCCATACCGTAGCAGACCAGAGTGCCGGAGAGATCTTTTGCCGCTCTGCCTGCCAGAAAGCAAAGCAGGATGATCAGGAACAAGAGGATGACAATAATGGCGCTTCCGATGAAGCCCAGCTCCTCTCCCGCAACCGCGAAGATGAAGTCGTTCTGAATCTCGGATATGAAATTGCCGCTGTTCGCGGAAAGATCCGTGTTGTTCAGCCCTTTTCCGGTGACCTGTCCGGAACCGATTGCCATGATGGAATTCTGCTGCTGCATCTTGGAGTCGGAATACTCCTCGCTGTCATCGGAGCTGAGGAAGGTCATGATACGGTCCTTCTGATAATCGTCGACGATATGGAGATCCGTTTTGACGATCAGGAGAAACATCACCAGTACAACCGGTACGATTACCGCGAGGATAATCCCGATCTTCTTGTAGCTGAGCCCTGCTCCGAAATACATCAGTGCGAATACAATGGTCATTGTGATGGTATTCTTCAGGTCCGGCTGACTCAGGATGAGGAACAGCGGAAAAGCAAGAAGAATGATCGACCGGAAGACCGTCTTCCAGGAGTTCAGGTTTTCTTCATGGTTCATAAAGTACATGGAGAAAAACAGAATCATCATGATCTTGCACAGCTCGGTCGGCTGGAACTGGAACCCTCCGATGTTGATCCAGCGAGCCGCTCCCAGCGCCGTTGTGCCGAACAGGCGGACCATGATCAGCAGAAGAATGTTAATAATGTAGATGATCCAGTAAAAATGGAGAATCCAGCTGTAATCGATCAGAGAGATCACGATCATCAGCGCAAGCCCCATCAGAAAGCCCATCAGCTGTCTGCTTCTGAGGGTCGGATCGGCAGATCCGACGAGGACCACACCGATCGAACTGATGATAATCAGCAGAAGCATCAGCATGAAATTGTAATCTTTCAGTTTATATAACTTCAGCATTCGATATTTTCCCTCTATCTGTGCACTGGCTCAGTCGGCAGCGATTTTCTCCGTGCTCAAATCACATCCCGTGCGAATTTTACAAATTGTTGAAAAAACTCAGTCAGCAACAATCTTCTTTGTGATCGAATCTGTATTTGCGTGTTTCATGATGATATTTTCCTCGGAATCCAGATTGAAGTAATACCTGAGGGCATCCCTTGCGACAAGGCTTGCGTTTGTGGAGCTGTAACCATTCGCGATCCGGACGGCGAAAGCCACATCGTCATAGGAAGTGCTGTCCTCTGCGCCGCTTGTGAATCCGATGACCAGACCGTGATCCGCGCGCAGCATGGATTCCTGTGCGGTTCCTGTCTTCGCGTACACGGTAATGGTACTGGAAAATCCCGGCCATACCGTCGCGTCATTTGATACAACCCCTGCCATTCCTTCATCGATCAGATCCCATGTCGTGCTGCTGATGGAATTTGCCGTGCTGAGTGTTTTTGTCTCGTTCTGCTTCAGCGTATTTCCTTCCGAGTCCGCGGTCTTGTCAACCAGGGTCAGATCCCGGCATACGCCTCTGTCTGCGATGGTCGCCGCGTATCTGGCGAGCTGAGTCGTTGTGTACTGATGCGTTCCCTGTCCGATGGAGGACGGAATCGGAAGACTGTCGGACACATGAGGATCCGATTCGGAAATTTCAATCCCCGTTCCCTCATTAAGACCGAACATTGCGGCGTACTTCTGCTCCTTTGCGAGAGCGGTATCCTGATCATAGTTCTGATTGCTATCAAGACCCAGATCAAAGCCAACGGTACAGAAAAAGACGTTACAGGAATTTGTAATTCCGCCGACCACATTCAGGTAGCCGTGGCCGTTGCTGTTCCAGCAGGCCACCCGGTCCGAGTCAGACAGGAACGGAATATCCTTTCCAAAGACGCCGGTACAGTCAATCAATGTTGAACCGTCAATGACCCCTTCGGTAAGACCTGCGGCTGCCATGACCGGCTTAAAGGGAGATCCCGGAGCGGTGAGCTGCTGCGTCGCCTTATTATAAAAAGGAGTGGAAAGATCGGTATTCAGCTTGTTGTAGTAATCGGTGTCCATGTCATTTGCAAGTCGGTTGTTGTCATAGCCCGGATAAGAGACACAGGCACGAACCTGACCGGTATCCGGATCCGTGATGACAATGGAACCGGAACACGGATCCAGGGCAAGCATGGCGGGCGTAATTTCCAAGCTGTAGATTTTGTTGTACAGCAGCTGGTACGCGCTGGTCGCCCCGCTCTCAAAGGAAGCATAGTCAGCGTCATCCTTTGAGAGAATTCCCTGATCATAAAGGATCTGCATGATCACCTTCGGCTCCAGCGCGTCATCCTGAAGCAGATATTTGTAGAGAAGCTTGTGGAACACTTTTTCTCCGGTGATGTGACTGGAGATGAAATCAAGGACTGCCTGATAGATTTCATCTGAGGTCAGATATGAAGAATCCTTGTCGCTGAGCTTGGCTACATTGATCCAGCTGTTATTTGCCGCATACTGGAGAAAAGCACGGGGGCTTATGGAGCCGTCCTTGAAATATGCCTGGTAGGTGGCATCGTCTGTTTTCATGGAAGAACTGTCCAGAATTCCGTACTCCGTTGTGAGAAAATCGGATATCACATAATCGAACACAGCTTTCTGCTCAGCAGACAGATCCGAATACCTGGAAGCGCTGTCGCTGCTCAGCTGACCGGTGATCCAGTTCACCGTGTTGGTCTGGCTGGTATCCAGCGCGGTCTGTGCCTTCTTCTCCGCCTCTGTAGCATCGTCGTCTGAGAATTTATCAATATCAATGATGCTGTTTTCAATCAACGCGTTGTAGCAGTCGTAACTGGCGATGGAAATGGTATCATTGTCCGCGAGGCTTGCCGCGTCCACGGATTTTGCATCCGTCATATTGGTCAGGAGAATACCGGCGATTCTTTCTTCCAGAATCTGATAGGCTGCCTTCTGAAGCTCGCTGTCGATGGTAAGGTAAACGTCATTGCCCTTGGCAGGCTGCACCAGGGAGTCTTTATTTTCCGAGACTACCTTTCCGAGGTTATTGATCGTAACCTCCTCGGAGCCATCGGTTCCCTGCAGGGTGCTCTCCATTGCCTTCTCGATTCCGGCCTTTCCTACAATGGAGTTGCTGTTGTAGCGTGTATCGCCGGAGCCGTAATCTTCCAGTTCGTCCGAGGAGATCTTTCCCGTGTAGCCGACGACAGGAGCCATTGCTTCACCGCCGCTGTAGACACGGATATAATCCTCTGCGATTTCCACGCCCTGCAGAGAATCCGTGTTTTCCTTCACTGCCGCAACGGTACTGTCGGAGACATTGGTCGCGACAGTCACCGCGACATAGCGCTGGTAGCTGACCAGACTGAGCTGGTAGCGGACCACAATAATATCCAGTGCCTCTTCCTTTGTGAGCTTTTCAGGGAGGCCGTATTCGGCAAGCTCCTCCGCCGTATACGGCTCATCCGAATCCGTGAGTCCATAGTATTTTGAACCGCTCAGATCCTGGACAATTTTATCCGGGGATGCATCCGCCTCGCCTGCCTTCAGTTCATCCGTCGTCTGATATCCGTAGATGTCCGCACGGAAACGCTGGATTGTCGTGGTATTGTCGGTATCAAAGGCGTAATTTCCGTCCGATCCGATAATAATATGGAAATCATGGGAAGGGGTGTCGCCGTTGGAACGGATCATCTTCGTCAGGCGGTAGATCTCGCCGTTCAGGGCCAAATTCTTCTGCCGGGTGGTATCATACGACCCGTTATCCTCTATCGTGACATTATTTGCCAGTTCATTGGACGCGATAACCTTCCCGTTTACATCATAGATATTGCCGCGGGTGCTCTTCAGCGTGCGCGTAGCGGTCGTCATGACCGTGAAGCTGTTCGCGTAATCCTTTCCGCGGATAATCTGAAGATGAAACAGCCTCACCAGAAGGATCAGAGCCAAAACAGCAAAAAGCAGAACAAGGATCAGTCCTCTTCTGCTGAAAAAACGGATGAATGCTTTTTTTATCTTCTTAGCCAAGGTGATTGTTCTTCCTCCAGTTCATTTGCGGTGATCTTTCTGTTCAGCCAGTGGTACAGAAAATAAAGCGGAATGGTAAAGAGCATGGTGCATACCGCCTCCGGCAGAATCGTGTGTATCATACAGGATCCGAGCGTAAGGCTCGTACCATTCAGAAAACGGATCAGGTAACAGGCAAGGCCGTAAACGATATCGCTGATTCCCACTGCGACAAGAGGAATCCGGATATCCTCATCAAAAAATACCTTGAACAGAAATCCGTTAAAATATCCGATGTATAGAAGAATAAGCGCGGTGAATCCGAATATTCCGCCGTAAAACAGATCCAAAATCAGTCCGGAGATAAAGCCTGTCCACATGCCGGATTTCTTTCCCCGCATGAAGCCCATGGAGCATGTGAGGATCAGCGCCAGATTCGGCACAGACAGAATTGCCGGCAGAATCAAACCCAACGAGGACTGCACCACTAAGGTTGCGGCAATTATCAGAAAAATACAGATATTTTTCTTCATTGATCAGCGGTCTCCTTCAGCTGTTTGATGATGAGAACGGTGTTCACGGACTGAAAATTCACTGCAGGAATAATATAGCCCGTCTTCGTCAGCAGGTTGGAGTCATCCTGTACAGAATCCACATACCCGATCAGAATCCCGGGAAGGTATTTGTCACTGATGTTGGAGGTGACGACACGTTCTCCGGTGGATACCTTGGCATCTGTTCTGAGCTCGCTCAGCGCAAGCTTACCGGATTCAATCAGTGACAGACTGCCTGTGACAATGCAGTTTTCCGAGGAATCGAGAAGCATGGCGCTGACGTTGTTGTCGTCGTCGATGATGGAGCGGACGGTTGACCAGTTTTTACCGACCTCGGTGACGATACCCACAAGACCGCCGTCGGAAATGACATTCATATTGACGGCAACGCCATCGTCCGTGCCGCGGTTCACAGTAAAGGTGTTATACCAGTTTCCCGTGCCCTTTGCGATGACGGACGCAGCAATTTTGTCGTAGTCATTATAATCCTGATCCAGATCATAGAGCTTCCGGAGATCCTCCAGTTCTTTGGTGTTCTCGGTAAGAACCGTGTTCTCCTCTTCCAGATCTGCCACCTTGCTCTTCAGCTCTTTGTTTTCCTTAGCCAGCTGTCTGGCATTCTTCTGCCCGATTCTCTGTCCGTTCAGCCAGTCTCCGACCTTATTGATCCCGGTCTGCAGCGGAACCAGAAAAGTTCCGGCGGCGTTCCGCAGCGGTGATATGGATATGACCTGACTGCCGGTCAGCATGGCAAGCGCGACGCAGATGATGGTAAGAATGACAAGCAGATATCTGCTTTTAATATGTGTCCCTTTTTTTTTCATGAATATGACTTCTTTCCCGGCAGATATGCCCAGTGCTGCATTTCAGGATGAGTGATGAGCTCCTTCAGACCGCATACGGTGCTGAGATCATAATATTTCGACAGGATAACCGGACAGTCGAGCGCTTCCTCCAGAAACGGCACCATGCCGGCAATGTGCGTGCTGCCTCCGGTGATATAAATTCCTTCCTTCAGAACACCCGCGCGGATCTGCGGCGGAATCCGTTCCATAATCCGGCGGATTTCTGCGGCAATCTTCTGCATCTCCGCGGTGACACTGGCGGTAACATTGTAGCTCGTCACGACGCCGTTTCGCGGAAGGCCACTGTCCAGATCAATACCGTTTACCTTACATCCCTCATTGATGTCTTTTTCCAGATTTGTCAGCGTCAGCTTCAGACGCTGTGCTGTGTGGTGACTGACAATGAAGCTGTTCTTTCGTCGGATGCCCTCTACGATAGCGGAGGTGAATGCCTGTCCGCCGATGGCAATCATTCTGCTGATGATCACCCGCTCATCGGCGATGAAGGAGACTTCGGTGCTCTGAGCTCCGATGTTGATAATCATCGATCCTCTGGTGTGATGCAGCGGGATGCCCAGGGCGAGTGCGTCCGCGATCGGTTTTTCCACAAGATAAACCTGGCTTCGGCGGAACCGGCCCTTCCGCGCAATTGTGGAATATGCCCGGCGCTCGATCTCAGTCATATCGACGGGAACGGAAAAATACAGAACCGGACGATACCCGGCGTATCCGCCGGTCCGTCCGAGCATCGTGTGCAGCACAGCTTCCATCATCAGAACGTCATTGATCCGTCCATTGCTCATCGGTGAGATGATCTCGATATTCTCAGGAGTCCTCTCATACATGGCATAGGCGTCATTGCCGACTGCTATCACGGTATCCCCGTTCCGGACCGCTATCATATTCACTTCCTTGGTAATGGAATCCTTGTTCCTGTCGTAGATCTTCACCGTTCCGGTGCCCATATCCACGCCATACACATGATTAAATGACATATAAAACTCCTGTACTGCCTGTGCTGTACGCCCCGGCCACATTAATCACCGGTGTCTGTCTGCGTTTCCTCCTGAGAGGCAAGCGTGTCAAAGAATCCGTCGTCACGGAAGCTGAAATAGGTCCTGTCTCCGATGATAATGTGATCCGACAGATCGATCCCGACGATTTTGCCTGCCCGATAGAGATTCCGGGTGACCTGATAATCCTCGTGGCTCGGGGATGGATTTCCGCTCGGATGATTATGAATCAGTATCAGATGCAGCGCATGGTAGGACAATGCCTTCTGCAGGATCTCCCTCGGAGATACCAAAGACATGTTCGCCGTTCCGGAGGAAATCTCCGGAGAGGCAATCTGCTGCATCCTGCTGTCCAGCATGACGCAGATAACCTTCTCTGTCTCCTGATGACGCATTTCTTCCATAAAATACTGCGCGACCGTATCGGGACGGTCAAAACAGAGAGACGAAGAGGTGTTCATCTGCGCAATCCGCCTGGAGAGCTCGCGAACACATAAAATCTGCAGCGCCTTCACCTCACCGATTCCATCCAGCGACATCAGATCCTGAAGCGTGAGATGATAGATCCCAAGCAATCCGTTCCTGAACTTGCACAGATCCAATATTTCTTCCGCAAGCTGGAGGGAGTTCTTTCCCTTCGTACCGGACCGGAGAATGATTGAGAGAAGCTCCGCGTCAGTCAGTGCACCGGTCCCCAACCGGAGCGCCTTCTCATAGGGACGTGACTGATCCGGGAGTTCCTTCATCCGGGCTGCAGGCTCAATCTTCTTGCGGGGTATAGATTTTGAATTTTTCTCCATTTTCCTGTCCTCCTGTTTACTGTATAAGCTCTTCGAAAACGCAGACAGGATCGTCACGCGCGAAGCGTGTGTAAGAGACTGTATGCGATTTCGAAGGCAACAGGTATGAGGATGAAGCGCGAACGCGCGAAATCCGAATGCCTGTAGGATTGCGGGAGTGCGAAGCACGGAGCAATCCGTAGCTTATACAGTTTATGGCACGATGTATCGTATGGCCATTTCCTGAAGAAAGACAAGAGATAATCCTGTGAACTATAATTTTAACACATTATGAAAACCATGTGAATCTGCAAAATCACGAATGAACAGTTCCGGCACGCAGTGTCATTCGTACAGAATTTCTTCTGTTTCAAGATGCGTTGCACGTGTCAGAGTTTCCTATATTCAGAGCGCTTTATATATAGAAGAAATTCTCTCGGCGACTTTCAGACCATCCATAGCCGCAGAGGTAATTCCACCGGCGTATCCTGCTCCTTCTCCACAGGGATAAAGCCCACGTATCGTGCTCTGGAGCGACTCGTCGCGGACGATACGGATCGGTGAAGAGGTGCGGCTTTCGACACCTGACAAAAGGGCGTCGTCTCCGCCAAATCCCGGAATTCTGCGGTCAAAGCTCAGAATCCCCTGTTCCAGAGATTCTGAGATATATTCCGGCAGAATATGACGGATATTGGCGCATTGGAATTCTCCCTTTGAACAGGGCTCCACGGTTCCGATGCCTCCCAGTCGGTTTTTCCGGAAATCCTCGAAACGCTGAACCGGAATCCGTCCCTGTCCTTCCCGCCAGGCAAGGGATTCAAGCCTGCGCTGAAAATACATTCCGTTGAGGACGTCCGGCCTTCCTTCCTGATGGTACGGCAGGAAATCCCCGGGGGTCACGGAAACCACTATGGCACTGTTCGCGTTGCGCGAATCCCGGGCGTGATAGCTCATTCCATTCACCGCCAGTCTCTCCGGTTCCGAGGATGCGTTCACAACATATCCTCCGGGACACATGCAGAAGGAATACACACCTCTGCCATTTTCAGCGGTACCGGTCAGCTTGTAAGGAGCGGCGCCCAGAAAGGAAGGAGCGTCCGGTCCGTATTGATCCCGGTTAATCATGCTCTGCAGATGCTCGACACGCACGCCTACCGCAAAGGGCTTCGGCTCCATGAGAAGCTTCTGGCGGGACAGCATCTCGAAGGTGTCCCGGGCGGAATGGCCGATGGCCAGTACGACGTTGTCAGAGAAAAATTCCTTTCCAGACGCTGTGCGAACCCCTGTCATATGCTCCTCTCCCGTCAGCGGGTCGGTACGTGTCAGAAGATCCGTTACCCTGGTCTGAAAATGTACTTCACCCCCCGCTGCGATGATCTGATTCCGGAGGGTTTCGACAATACGAACAAGCAGATCGGTGCCAAGGTGCGGCTTGCTGTCATAGAGAATATTTTCCGGCGCACCGGCCTGCACGAAAATTCTCAGAACCTCATGATTTCGTCCGAATTTGTCCTTGACCCCGGTATTCAGCTTTCCGTCGGAAAAAGTACCTGCGCCGCCCTCTCCGAACTGTACATTGCTGTCCGGATCCAGTTCTCCCGTATTCCAGAAATGCTCCACCGCATTCCTCCGCTGTGAAGCACTCTCCCCTCGTTCCAGCAGGACCGGGCGATATCCATGCATCGCAAGTTCCCAGGCACAGAACAGCCCTGCCGGACCACTTCCTACGATGACAGGAGGAGCAGAAAGCTCGCGGGAGCCGGTTTCCGGGAAATGATATTCCGGCGCCGAATACGCGGAGACATGATTTTTACCGCCCCGGATCAGGATCGACCGTTCCGTTTTTTCCGAAGACAGCCGGACTCCGATGGTGTATACAAAGAGAAGCCTGCTCTTGTCCCTGGCATCAATGGATTTTTTCAGGATTTTCCACTCCGTGATATCCGTGGAACGGACATGCAGCACTTTTTCTATTTTGTGGAGAAGTTGAACTTCTGTGTGAGAGACAGGAAGCTTCAACTGAGAAATTTGTAACATATTGGACCACCTTTTGAGAAGTATTCAAGTTTTGAAGGAAGTATTACAGATTAGAATTATAAAGCCGGTTAGCGCAATAAGCAAATATATCCTTTTTTCTTGATTAATTATTTATTTGATTACTTTTTTGCCTGATTCAATTGAAGTTGGCTGATTATTGGAGGCAATAAAACACCTATTGTAAAAAAAATAGTTAACAGCAGGATGAAAGTATGGTAAGGAAAAGCAAATTCAAAATAAGGAATTTCTCTCTTTGCTAATTTACCAATGATAAAGTCCAAGTATATTCCTAGTGTACCCAACAATGAAGCTAACACTGAAAAATATAATACCCCTTCCATCATGAAGGCTTTTATCATTTCTTTTTTTGTTACTCCAAGATAACGTAAAAGAATGTGTTCCTGTTTGTCACGTACATATTCCGTCAATAAAGTATTGAGGAAGACAATGGTTCCGAGAAAGAAAAACAGGATGCTTACCCCGGTCATTGTGATCCGGCTGAACGTAATATAATTTTTATTTTCCGCAATCAGATCAGTCCTTGATATACATTCCAGAAGATTGATAGTGGTCAGCCCCTTTTCCATATCGTAGTTATAGTTTTCATCTCGGATCCACGCATTAAGCTGCTGTTTCACGCTGCTTTCCAAGTTACCAGTCGCATTAAAACTGATAGACAGGATCTGTTCGTGCATAGAGGCACCAAGTAAGTTATAGGTATCAGGTGTCACCGCAATAATGACAACATTGTCCCCATCCCATGCCAGAGGAATATTGGGAAAATCTTTTTCCTCAGCTTCGGCATACCCACAAACTGATAGTTGTGCGGATGGATAATCATCGAGGTCAGAACCATCTGGCAAGGTATCATATACGGTAAAGGATTTTCCCATGTTTGAACGGATAGCTGAATCTGCATTGCTGTAAAGCAGGTTTTTGCTTATGATGATCGCACCATGATGCTGTTCCCATTCATTTTTATTTATTTTTCTTCCTGCCTTTTCTTCATAGGAACACAACTTGCCTACTGTGCTTTTATCCATTGGCTGGATAACGATCTGTGTATCGTCCTTCATTTTTAAAACTCCAAGCACACTCTTCTGATCTGTGTCCAGGGATGGAAAATATCCTTTCACAAAACGAATGTCACGGATGGAATCATGCAGGTTGTCCGTCAAATCATGAACCATACCCGACGTAAACATCTGATTTTCGGTGTTTTCCGACAGATTTTCTCTCATATTCGCGCATGCATTCTGTGTGATACCGACCTGGAAATCCGGAATTGCTAAAAATGCCTTTTCGTAATCAGCACCGGAGGCTAAGGTATAGGAAACAAGAGCCATTTCACATCCCAAAAAGAGAAAAATGACAGTTGCCATAAATGCCTTCTTCTGCTTCGATAGAAACATCAGGGATAGCTGCACAGGGACGTTTTTACCAGTAAACTTTAATAATTTGGCTGGTCGCACCTTACTGCCTGTCATTTCATGAGACTTCCCATAATAGGAAGCGGTATCCAGCGGTGAAATCGAATTGACTTTTTTAAGAACCGTTGAAGTTGGAATGATAATAGATGCTAGGACAATCAGAAAAACAAATCCGCAGATCAGCACATCAGATTTCAAATTGAAAATAAAAAGGCCGTCATGATGATGATAGAGAGCGATCCGGCTGCTCAAAAACATAATCAGATAGGCCGACATTTCACCGAAAAGATAAGGCCAGAGACAGGTATTGCATTCGTCCTTCCTTATTGCTGAGCGGTGATGGATCTTTGCGACAGTTGAGCGGAAAAACATATATTTTGAAATATGTTTAGCGAGGGAATGAGATTGTAATTTTGAAAAATGAACCCGATATGGTTTCTTCTGAAAATTGTTCGTTCTTCTTCATTCATGGAATCAAAACAAATGCTGTTAAAGATTATGGAACCGGAAGTCGGGACAATTAATCCTCCGATTGCGTTCAAAAGAGTGGTTTTGCCGCTCCCGGAAACTCCAACTAAAGACACAAATTCTCCCCTCTGAATCGTTATGTCAACATTATCTAAAGCTCGTAAAAAAGTCATTCCACACGAAAAATCTACCGTCAATGCTCTGGTTCCCACAAGTATGTCATCACTCATACAATATCTCACTCTAAATTCAAATAATTGTCTAAAGCTTAATGTTAACGTCAAGAAGAGTCCTTTTTTTACGCATTTGGGGAAGGATCCGCCCATCACAAGTTTCGGGGATGCGGACGAAAGGTCGATGTCTGCGGTGCCGAGACCGTAAAAAGCCAGTCTCGAAATGGTTTCGGTGAACTCGTTCCTGTACAACGAAACGTCATCCCACCTATTTGTTTTCCCTCCTTCTGTTTTTAGTAGTGGGAGACGATTTTTTCATCATTCGTTTGCCACTACCCTGTTTTTATTATGTGGCAATGCCGTATTGGTGTCAACAATATGCCCCTGCACGTGCCCTCCCCTGCCCCTATATTTTTGTTATCCTGCCCAGGATTTCGGTTTTTATGTGTCGGAGTAACTGACTATTCGAACCTATTTGGATGCATATTCGAACCTACTAGGTTTCAAATCATTGGCTTTACGCACCTTTTCGTATATCATATATAAAAAGCAGGTGCATACTATAGCACAAGCAACGTTCAGTGTTCGTATGGATGAAACGTAAAAAAAACAGTTTGATCGTCTTTGCCAGGATTTTGGCATGACAGCAACAACGGCGATTAATATTTTTGCAAGGGCTGTTGTTCGGGAACGGATCTGGTTGCCGGAAACATTAAACATTTTCCCGGGAAGCCTTTTGTGGTAACACCGAGAGAACTCCTGAACCTTCTGGATCAGAAAACATCCAAATGAAGGAATCATTCATCTGGCCTTGTAACGTATTTGGGATTGACACAAATGCTATCCGCGCTTTTATCGAAGAAAACCAGTCCGCAAAAAGGCTGCCGCACTATTTTCTTAGTGCGGCAAGCCATGAAGTATATTAATTACCAATCCGTCTTATGTTCATCCGTTACCTCCAGTGTTCCCGGATGAACAAGGAAAAAATCAAGCAGTTCTGTCTCTCCATCCTCGGCCGTATAGACCTTCTCCAGCACAATTTCCCGGCAAAACCCGCTGTCGGCCTCTTTTTCCCCGTTGTCGTACAGGCGAAGCTCATAGCTATTATCCGTACCCTGTACATCGGATCCAGAACCAATCCGGGCATAGAGGTCCCCTTTAGCGTTCGCACTGTACGAAATGCTCAAATTCTGAAATTCTCCATTACCTTTCAAATACTCGTAAACCGCCTGCATCGCGTTCTGTGCGGCAAAGCTGTCATCGGAACCAGTCCCGCCGTCATACCACCCGGAATCGCTGCTGACCGACGCTGACGCACCCAGGCTGCTGCTTCCTATTTTCTGATCCTGTCCCCCGGACTCTGCGGAACTTCCTCTCACGGCAGACGCCGCATTCCGATCCTCTCCGCCTGCTTCCGGCAGATCATTCCCGGCCTCTGTATCGTAATCTTTCGCTTCGCTCCACTCTTCCATAAAAATAAAATCAGGGGAACGGTAGTAACTGATGCCGCCGTAATCCTCTTCTTCGGCAAGATACACATATTTGATCCCGGTAAGCGGATCCGGAACCGCATCTGCCAGTACGCGCTCCTGATCCGAAGTTCCCGCCCAGCTTCCAAGAAATACCATAGCTGAGAGAGAAAGAACAAGCAGCACCCAGGCAATCCCGGCAATAATCAGCCGTGCTTTATCCGCCCCTCTTTCCGGTGATCCTGCGCGCCTGCGTTTTTTCAACAAAAGATACAGAATCCCGATTCCGAGAATGAGAACAAAGAGACCGGCCAGCCCTCCTGCGAAAAAGGAATACTTCGGCCGCAGATGCCACCCTGAAGCGGTAAAGCTTTGAACAGCCGGAAAGAAAATGCTGTGTGCCAGCATCATCCCGAAAAATAAATTTAAAAACGGATGAAGCTCCGGCTCAATGGAAATACCGGAAATCACAGCAATCATTTCGTCCTGCGTCCGCTTATTTTCCATAGCTTCCGGTTTTATCCACGATTCTACAGCGGCATTATCCGGGAACTTCCCTGTTTGATCGGAAAATCCAGAATAGCGGATATACCAGTCCTCTGCCGATGCACGAGACTGCTTTTCTCCCACTCCCCGGACTGTCCCCTCCGTCTCTCCTTTCTCACTTAGCGTTCCCTCTGTCGCCCCTTCTTCACTTAACACTTCCCCTGCCAGCTTCAGAAGGGTATAGAGTTTCATCTGCTTCACAGAAAGCTTGTCGGTAGGAATCTCTTCCAATGCCTCTCCTGCTCTTTCCGGGCGGTGCATCCGAATATCCAGCTGTGCCATAAAAAGCAGAGACTGTGCTCTCAGTCTTACATTTCTCCTGCTTCTATAATGAAAACCATAAAGGATATAATCATGTCTTTCTTCCGGATCCAGCCTTCGGGAAATGCCGGAAAACAAATGATTCAGGAAAATTAAAACCGAGTAAAACAGGACAACCAACGCCACAACAGTCCAAAGAATACCACCGGCAGTCAATGACCCGATGCGTATCACATGCCATTCGAGAAAAATTACCAGAAACACCCAGGCGACAGGGACAAGAAATGCAGAGAAAAAACGATACAGCACAGCCAGTCTCCTGCCTGACAGATTCCACTTGTAGCTATCCGGTACTCCCTCCCCGATCCGATAAATATTTTCCCTACAGCTTTGTTTCAAATCCTGCACCTCCTGAAAAGCTGGACTTCCGTCCCTGTAATGACTATTCTGTTTATAGAGCGATCACACTTTACTGATATGGAGGAGTTTACCAGAAAATTGACCAGAGATGAATTAAAACTTAAAATACTTGCGGCATATTCCGATAAAGAATGGGAGATGCTCCGACAAGATGACTTTCCTGTTCCTGTCAGCGCTTTCAACCGGAAAACATTACTTCGACTTCTGGAAGCCATCCCGGATCCGGATGCCGAAATCCCGGGGGACGCAGTTTCTGAAATGAGCAGAAAGCTGAAGGCCTATCTGGAAAAATATATGACGGATCATCCGGATGCCCACCTACCTGTCATTCTTTCCTGCGTGTCTCTTGCATTTATTTTTTCTGAACCTCTGCACGCAGCCAACCAAACAAAATGGATTGTGCAGTTCCCGGAGGATAAGGCGGTCTATTACTGTCCCGCCAGAGAGGAGACCGCGGACAGTCTCTGCCGGTACTGCATCTGCCGGAAAATGTCCGAATGGAGTGCGTTAATTGCAGAAAAAACAACTGCCGCACAGCGGCAGGCAGGATCTTCCGCTGCCCGAATTCGGGAACTGCTGCTGAAAAACGGTCTTCTGGAAAGCGGAATCCTGCATCCTTCCGATCTTGTTTTTTACCCGGAAGTACGAAAGCTCTGCAAGGAAAACAAAATGCGGCAGATATCAGGAAACCTGGGCATGCCCGCCAGCCGTCGGCACCCTTGAGGAATGCCGGAAGCGATGCATGAAGTACGAAGAACTGCAGGTCTTTTCCAAGGCATTTCCGGTAACCGACCCCTTTGATTTTGATGCATTTCAAAACGCCATGCACGAATTTAAGGAATATATTCAGCGTGCGGCAGATCCGATTCGGCAGGAATTTCCGGAAGCCCTGATTCTTTCAAATGAATCCTGTGACAGATGCAAAAAGTGCACCTGGCCGGACAGCCCTTGCCGGTTCCCCGACAAATGCTTTCACTCCATAGAAGGCTACGGCTTTCTTGTCAGTGAGCTTGCCCAAAAGGCAGGGCTCCGGTATTTGCACGGGCCAGGTTCTGTTACTTTTTTCGGTGCGGTATTCTATAACCGGCACTGAAAGAAATACTCTACTAAAAATACAGGCTCATTGCCGCACGATCCGCCAGCTGCTCCACAGCTAGTCTGATTTATAAAAACATCAAAAGAGTCTGCTGCACTGTTTCTTAGTGCAGCAGACTTCAGACTGTAGACAAAGTCCGAGGCACAACGCCTTCCTTTACTTTTTATCTTTCGGGAGAAGATCCCCAAAAATCAAATCGTCCCAGACTTTTGACGGGAGGGAGAAAAAACATGACAGCAGAAAACAAAATCCTTGTAGAAAACAAAAATCTTATTGAAGCGGGCGGAAGAATTGTCCGCGCACGACGCACGATGAACGGAAATGTCGTTATGACCTTATTAATCAATGACCACCGGCATATTTCACGGATTCCGTTCCTCCATCACGGGCTGATCGATCGTTCTCTGATGGGAAATGCAAACTTTCCCCGCATGGATTTGCTGCAAAAATACGTTCAGTTTTTCCGATAACCGGATCCATTTTTGGCTTCCGGCAATAACCATGCAGGGCAGTCGGGCATTCCCTTACCCGGATTCGGTTCTTTTGTGTTCAGTTTTCTTTTTCCCGGATTGCCTTCCAGCTTTTTCACCGCTGTAGGCTTTGGCTTTCTACAAGCCATAGAGCATCGCCCTCCTTCCTCCTGTTTTGCATAACGAGATAAAACACGCTGCGCGAGTTTTATCTCGCTATTGCGACGCTCGCCGCACACGAATACTTCGCATTCGGCTGCGGCTCACTGTTCGCGTAAATAAAAGGACCATGCTCTTCACATGATCCTTCAAAAGCTTTTTGAATATATCCTTTATACAGCTATTTCATATTTCTCTTTCAAATTATTCAACATACTGTACTTGATCATTCCTTCCAACTGCATTCTCCCGACTACTATCCCCGGAGCAATTCCTTGAGCTTTTGCAAATTGGAGTACTCTTCTCTCTGAATAATCTCTTTCCTCTCTGAAAGCTTCAAAATCATCAGATGAAATAAGTGTATCACCAGACCATTTATCCGCTGCTTTCTCATCATCTTCAGATGTACCATTAGGCTTCCCTACATGACCAAGAACAATGTGTGCAAGTTCATGGAACAGGCTGAACCAAAACTTGTCAGCATCCTTACCTCTGGCAGTGAGCCCTACAACAATCTTGTTCCCGTCCATAAAAGAAGCTCCCTGAAGGAATGAACCTTTTAGGTGCGGCAGAAAGACTAAAGCTATTCCACAATCCGCAAGACATTTCTTAATCTGAGGACAGAATTCCTTAGGCTTAAGAACTGTCATTTTTCTTATCTCTGGCATAGCAGAAATCAAACCTTTGATATTGATCGGAGCGGTTTGGATACCACGCGCCTTAATCTTTGCCTCCTGTGCCCATGCCATTAATGCCAGATCACTTTTTTCTGTTATTGCCAGACGTCTGCAGGCAATTCTCGTAATCTGCTCACTCCCAAGAAGTGAAAGTTCAACAACCTCAAAATATTTCCTCAGATTGACAACCTTTTCCTTCACTTCTCTAGTCTCCGGAACCCATCCAAACTTTGCCATCTCGCTATAAGGAAATTGTTTGGCTATTTCAGCATCGGCATCCATTGCATTTTCCGTTTCAGCCTTTATAATCTTCTCTCTGTATATTGCCTCAAGATTATTCCAAAACCTTGCCGGCACACCTAAAACCATTTCTAATCTAACTGCGGTCTCCGGCGTAAGCTGCACCTCACCGTTAATGAGCTTGCTGATATGCTTTTCAGACATATCCATCCTGGCTGCAAACTCCTTTTGGCTCATGCCTCTGTCATTCAACTGCTCTTTAATTGTCGCCCCAGGTGGCGTTGCAATATAACTGCGACTTCTCACCATAGTGCTGCCTCCTTGACTTGTCATCTTGATCTCTAATGATAATCGACTATTTCCAAAATGTTTGCTATTTGGATCTCGTCGCCATTCTTCTCGAATACCAATCTATACGGATGAACCAAATCCACCGCGAATTGCCCTTTTCTATTCTGCGTAAGTGGATGACATCGTCCGATATGGAACTGTATCATCATCTCAACAGTATCTGCTGCACTAATTTCATCTATACGCTGCTGTATTTTATCGGCCATTTCTTGACCGTAGGTTCTCTCTGCAGTTTTGGCATCCGTACAAACCTTTTTGATTTTGTTGTTCTTGTACGTGATATCCAAAGCATCACCTCTCTTTCGGATTTACCTTTGAGGTAAATTTATAATAGCACAGATATCTTAATCAGTCAAAATGTTTGTTTACCTAAGAGGTAAATTCTCTTTAACTCAAATTTCACTTTTCATTTCGCGATGTGAGCTTCCAGCGATTGCCTTCATCAGCTCTTCGCTCTGCAAGCGCTTTCTTCTTGTCCAGCAACTCTTTCAGCTCCTTCGTCAATTAACTAACTGACATTTTGTCAGTTTCGGTTGGCAAGATGTACAAACGGGCTCTGTCAATAGCCCGGCGATGCAGCCGTAATCCTATGTACCGAGGGATGCAGGCAAAAGCATAGTGTGGGAGACTTACGTTAGAACCACATGGACATGCTGTAAGCCTTTGAAACTGTATTGGGCAGGAGCCTTTAGCAAGCCCCGATCCCTTTACGGGTCGGGGCATTTGACCTGGTCTTATAACGTATTGAGGGTTGACACAAAAATGCACATGAAATTGCGGAAAGCAATGTTTGATGTTAAAATAATAAAACAAGGAGGGGCATTCCAATGGAAAAAACAGCAAATCAGCTTGGAAGGGTTTTGTATGATACAAGCCGGAATCCAGCGCTGGATATGGCGGTTAAGAAAATCCTCTCACAAAGACCGATCCTGGCGTTTATCCTGAAAAACGCGGTATCCGACTTTGAAAAATTTTCCATGGATGAAATCCAGGGGATGATCGATACACCGCATATCTCATCCATTGCGGTAGATCCCGGAAGCACCAATGATATGATCACCGGCGAACCAAAGGATTACGGGGAAACCGGGGAAGGTCTTACTGTATATGATATCCGATTCGGTGCAGCCATACCGGGAACAGAGGAAGGTGTGACGTACGACGTCATGATCGATGTCGAAGCGCAGGCAAATGAGTACAAACTATACGATATGGAGACACGCGGCATTGCCTACTGCTGTCGGATGATTTCGGAACAGATGGGCAGGGAGGCGAGGAACAGCCATTACGAAAAGCTTCGAAAGGTATACTCCATCTGGATCTGTATGAATTGTTCACAGAAAGACGCAAATACGATTTCTGAATACCAGATACAAAAGGTGCGGCAAGTCGGAAACTATACAAAGAACCCGAGAACTGACCTGCTCTGCGTAGTAATGATCCGTCTTCCAAAAGACGACGGACAGGAGAAAACACAGAACCAGGCAACAAAAATTACAGAAATGCTATCCACGCTTTTGTCGAAGAAAATCAGTCCGGAAGACAAAATACAGGATTTGGAAGAAAAATATGACATACCAGCCACAGAGGCAATTCGCAAGGAGGTGAGCAGTATGTGTAACTATAGCAGTTATGTTTTTACTGAGGGTCTAGACAAAGGAATCATTCTCGGCGCAATCGACACGATGAGAGATGATGGTGTTTCGGAAGAAAAAATTATGCAACGAATTATGAAGAAATATCAGATTTCGGAAGATGACGCAAAACGTCTGATGGACGAAGAAAAAGAGCTTGTCTGATTTGCAAAAGCATTCCCCAAAAGGCTGCCGCACTATTTTCTTAGTGCGGCAGATCTTTCCAATTTGTCTGGCCGGCATGCGGAGTAAAATCTAGTGAACACAATTGCATTTTTCCTTCCGCTTACGTCTTGTTTCGAACCTGCATATTGGTAAAATCAATCATATCGTGTGCTCCATCTTCAGATAATTCCATCTCAGAATATAACGTTTCTTGCACCATTTTTGTTCACATCTTACATGTCAAAGTAAACATTTCTCTAACCAAAACCCATTAAAGGAAGGTAATTATGAAAAAGAAATTTTTTAAACTTATCCCGACAGTTCTAACGGCCACCATGATAATTTCCGCAGCATTACCTGCCTATGCGGATACAAAGCCCGCCGCTTCTGCTTCTGCATTTTCTGATGTCGGATCGAGTGCGTGGTACCACGACGCGGTATACTGGGCAGCGGACAAAGGCATCACAGCCGGAACGAGCAAAACAACCTTCAGTCCGATGAAGTCCTGTACCAGAGGAGAGATTGTCTCGTTTTTGTGGAGATACGAAGGCTCTCCGAAAACGTCCCTTGCCGGAAATCCGTTCAAGGACGTCACGGATCAGTATTATGCCGAGGCTGTGATGTGGGCGAAAAACAACAAGATTACAGCAGGAACCTCCGAAAACACTTTCAGCGGGGAACGAACCATCGACCGGAAAGAGGCCATCACTCTTCTGTGGAGACTCGAGGGCAGCAAAGAGCCGACAAAGGATGCAGGTTTCAGCGATATTCCTTCCGGGAAATATTATTCCAAGGCGGTTGCATGGGCTGCGGAAAACAACATCACCAACGGTGTCGGAAACAACCAGTTCGGCCCGGACAATCCCTGCACCAGAGCACAGATTGTAAAGTTTATCGCGAATACCGACAGCGTTCAGGCGGATGATGGCAAGACAACGGATGACACGAAGAAGACGGATGACGGCAATGTAACGGATGATACGAAGAAGCCGGATGACGGCAAGGCAACGGACGACACGAAGAAGACGGATGACGGCAATGTAACGGATGATACGAAGAAGCCAGATGACGGCAAGGCAACGGACGACACGAAGAAGACGGATGATACAAAGACTCCGGATGACACAAAGAAGCCAGATACTGGAAGCACCTCTGAAGATACCAAGCAGACGGATACCGGCACAACTCCTGCTCACGAGCACAAGTGGGAGCCGATTACGGAAACGGTGCATCATGAGGCTACTGGTCATTACGAAAAGGTTCAGACTGGAACAAAAACAGTTGTAGACGAAGCTGCATACGATGAACAGGTGGATACGGGTAAGAGTCAGTATGTATGTAACAAGTGCGGATTTAAAACCACAGACGGACAAACTATAGGTGACCATACTCTTGATGAAGGATGTGGATATCATACTGAACATATTTATCAGACAATTCACCACGAGACTGTCACACATGAAGAACCTGTTTATACACAGAAGTGGATTCAGGATAAAGCAGCATATGACGAGACTATAACAACCGGATACAAATGCTCCATCTGTGGCGCAACAAAGTAATCTTTATAAATAACACTCCCCCTCCATAAGATAAAAGCCGGAAGCTTTTCGCTCCCGGCTCTCTTTATGTCAATTCTTAAGTTTCATTTCCTTTCTGTCGTTTCATGACCGCAAGCAATGCAAAGATCGCAAGGGCAATCGCAGCGATGGACACGACAAGGATGATTATTCTTCCCGGTCCGCCGGTCTGCAGGATCAGCTTTCCACTGTCCGCAACCCGGAATACCGGATTGGTAACTTGTGTATCGTTGACACTGGTAACCTTATGGTCTTTCAGCACCACCTTGATGTCATCCGACTGCAGTTCTTTTCCATTCGGTGCTGCTGTCTCTCGAATATAATAGGTGCCATCTTCCAGTCCTGTCCATGTGACATAGCCATCGGTTCCGGATATCTGCTCCGGATAATCCTTCGGATTTGCTCCGGTGCTGTCGTTCTGCTGATACCGGGACTTATCCGCTTTCAGAAGAACAAATTTCGCTCCGGCAAGGGACTGATGGTTGTTATCGATCTTCATGATACGAACAGATCCGGAGGTTACATGGTCATCGCCATGCATCAGAAGAACTTTTCCGTGATCATCCCAGCGGATCTCTACCGTATTTGGAATATCAACGCCATTTTCAGGTGTAATCTCCGCGGTAGAATTGATCAGTGTATCAAAGCGCAGCCGTAAATAATCTACGCCCTCATACTGTTTCTTCGAAATCTTCTCCAGTCCGCTGGCTGTCAGAGTGACTTTCAGCGTTCCGCCCACGATTCCTTCGGTTGCTCCGGATATGGTGTAATCTCCGCTGCCCAATGTCAGAAGAACATTTGCGTTCGTTTGCTCGGAATCAACCACATCCACTCTCACATTTCCCTTGTAATCCAGACGGGCGTCAATCGCGTCCGTGAAGGATGCTCCCCTCTGCTCCGGTTTGGAATCTTCCATGCCGGACGGGATCTTTGTTGTGATGCTCCATGTATGGATCTCATAACGGTTGTTGCTGACCTTGGAGACTACTTTCTTTGGTGTTGACACCAGAATACGAATCCTCTGTGCTTCAATGTTCTCTTCTTCTCTTGCCGATACGGACTCTCCGGAAAGATTCAGTGTTTCGAAAGCAACCAGCTGACAGTTCTGATACTGCATGGCATCAAAGCGGTAATGAATGTCCGCGCTTCCAGAAGATGTCAGATTTCCGTCCGTGGCTTTACCGGTTGTAAACGAGGTTTCTGTTGACCGGATTCCGGTATCGGTAAGACTTCCATCCGCATTCACCTTCATCAGCTTTCCGGTTACTTCGTATACCTTGGATGGAGCGAGGTTTTCATAGATCACCTGGTCGGTCAGGGTGACGTTGGTATCAAATGCCTTCGTATCATCCGCTGCCTGTACCGGTTTTCCGTTTTTGTCCAGATCAAAGGCGATGATCTTCTCTTCGTCATTCGCGGTCTTGTCTCCGTTGACGTCCTGATACAGGATCGTGCTGATCTTCGGGAAGAAAACCATCTGCTCTGTATCATTCAGATCCTTATGAGAGACAATCTCTTTACCATCGACAAGGATGGACTCTGTTGCCACCACGGTTTTTCCCTGCATACCGGTTGCATCGAATGTGAAGATGTTCTTCACTTCTCCGGTTTCACTGGTTACGTTCAGGGTTGTCGAAGCCGTAACGGTTTTTCCGTTTATGGTGAGCAGCTGCCCGGTCGTCTTGTCGTACAGCGTTCCGGATACCGTGATCGTCTTTCCAATATAGGAGTTCAGGTTCTTAATGCTTACCGTATCCGTCAGTTTAACATCCTTTTTTGCTTCCGTATACTGTGATCCTTCCTCGTTACAAAGGCTCGTGGATGGTACCGGAATCAGGGTATCATTGACATCCAGTGACGTGTCGGACAGGCTATTTCCTGTTTTCACGGCAATCAGTTTCCCGCTGTCATCGACTCTTGCCAGTACGACAGATCCCAATTTACTTCCGTCGGATACGGTGAAGGACGCGTCGTTTTCATATCCACTTGCGGGTTTGGTTTCCTGAATCGTGATGGTTCCATAAGGAACACTGACCAATCCTCTATCCGTATAAAGTGCGTCGCCTCTAACAAGATATTCATTCAACAAAAGAACTTCATATCTATTTTTGCTCGAATTATATTTCGCTGCAAACACCCATGTCCTTGTCGCCTTCTCCGGAAGGTCCGACAGGCTGCTGTAGTAATTGTTGTAGTACTTTACGGTAAACTCCGTCCCTTCCAGCGAGGGAACATTTGCTGTAGCATTTGCCGTATTTTTGTTGATCGTAATACCGATCGGGTCGGTTCCGGGCGCGTCTTTTACTTCTATTTTTGCTGTATTTCCTTCTGTTACTGTGTCACCTTTGACGTCCGTCGAAAGGATATATCCTTTTGGAGCGGTCAGCTCTTTGACGTAATAGGTTCCTACTTCAAGCTCTACCGTATTGGAATCGCCGTTTGCATCCGTAGTCAACCGTTTTCCGGTATCCTGCGTACAAGCCTTGTCCTTATAGACGCCATACACTGCACCTTTCAGTGTATAGCACGGATTTCCTTCGGTCATCTCCGGATTGGAGGATGACTTGTGAAGACGAAGGGAGCCATTCTTTGGGGTAGGAGTCGGCGTTGTAGGCGTTGGCGGTTCAGGAGTCGGCGTTGTGGGCGGCGGTGTAGGTGTTGTTGTAATAGATGGCGGTGTGGTATAATCATCGATCCTTACGGAAGGATCTGATCCTGTATCTACGGCTTTCGACACCGCCCTGGCAGAACCATCTGCAGTCATTTCGACGAGTGTATAGTGCCAGCCGTCGTCTATGGATACGCCGGATGGTGCACCGGTTTCACGAACCGCTATTACAAAATACTTGTTGTGCACGATCCAATCGTTGACGCTGCTGTATATCATGCTGCCACCGTTGACGATTCGCTTGTTCTCACCCGGATGGATGGTCTCACCCCAGTCATACCACTTATTGCTGCCGTCATTTACACTATAGGAGGAAGGTTTCGTGGTGCCAAAATTGCGGATTTTTGCTTCAAACGAATAACTGTTATTGCTGTAGCCGCTTACCTGGGAGCCATCGACATACTTCTTTACATTGATTTTGAGTTCACCATCCGGAGGGGTGTAGGTGTTATTGACGGTGATTGTTGCGGATCCTGACGCTACTGCTGCACCTGAACCATTATTTTTCATCTCAATGGTCACGTACTTCCATCCGTCATCCTTCGTTACACCGGACGGTGCTCCGGTTTCACGATATGCAATTACATAATACTTGTTTTTAGCGATCCAGTCGTTGAGGCTGCTGTACGTAGAAGAAACGCCGGCGACGGTTCGGGTTACCTGCTGGCCCGGATGGTAATTTGTGGACAATGTACTCCAGTTACCATCATCTACACTCGGTGACGAAGGTTTGCTGCCTCCATAATTGCGCATTTTTATTTCAAATGTGAAGTCGCTGTTTGAGTAGGAGGTATAAGTTGTTACCTGGATGCCGTTTAACGTCTTATCAATTCTGAAGTTGATCTCTCCACCAGGAGGTGATGATGGTTCGTCTTCTGCTACGGCGTAGACAATAACTGTGGTCCTTGGGAAGGTTGCTCCATTACGCACATTACTCAGACCGTATTGATATGTCCATTCTCTCCAGTTCTGATTTGTAGCCTGTCCGTTGTTGTAATGCACGGAATCCCAGGTTGAACCCGGAAGACCGGTACCATCATCTGCCCGCATTCCGGTTACTCTCTGCCAGGTTGTTTCTGTAAGATTGTAAACAGGATAGGCTGTACTGCCGTCTTTTCCTATTGTATAAATACCAATTGCTCCAACAACTCTGGCTTTATGTGTTTTGGAGCGTTGAGCTGCTTCCAGTATGGCACCCCTTGCTGCTCTATTATACAGAGAAACGTAGTTTTCGACTCCATTATGATCTATAGAACTGAGTGCACCACCGATGGCATTATATTCGATCGCTTTTGTCCGAAAATCGGTAATCTTTCTGGTAACTTCATTATCGTTGCCTATATCGGCATTTGCACCTTTTCCGGCATCATACCATACATAAAATCCATGGATGTCGCCAACAACTGACCCTCCTCCGGTTGCTCCGGTATTGCCTGATCCGACATTGGCTGTTTTGATATCATCGGAGGAATTCATGTCGATATCTTCATCCTTCTTGTTATCGTCCGTTTTTGCGGTTGTATAGACCGTCTTTTTATCAGCGGTAATCTTTCCTTCTCTGGAGAAGATGCCGGAAAGACGCGCAGCTGCCTCGGAAGTCGATGTGGAAACGACATAATAATCTACCGTCTCGCCATAGTTGGAGGTGCCGGCCTTCACACCATTTTCATCGACAGAGCCAGCGATAATCGCTTCTTCTACGGATCCTGGGATCGTATACCTGGCGTTGGTACGGTTATTTCCGGCAGCGCCGATTACGGTGATGCCTGCATTTACTGCTTCTTTGATGGCATCCGCGATCGAAGAGGTCTCTCCTTTCTTGGCTCCGGAAAGGGACAGGTTAATGACACGGACTTTTCTTTGGATGGCATAACGGATCGCCGCATAAACGGATGATGGCGTTCCTTTTCCATTTTGATCCAAAGCTTTGATGGATAGGATTTTTGCATCGGGGTTCTCCGATCTGATATCCTCTGCCATTTTCGTTCCGTGACCATTGTCATCTGACGCATTATCACCCAGCATGGAAACTGCCTCAATGACGTTGTCATCTATGGACGCGCCGGTATCAATCAGGGCAATCACGGAATCCGCGGAGATGCTTTTCTTTCCTTCCTGGTTTGCTTCTCTGGATGCTTTTTCCAGAGAAGTGATCGGGTTGGCATCCTGGGTCATTTCATCTGTGGATACATCCGTGATATTGTCACTGTCCGCTGCTTCCAGTTCTGCAGTATCAAAGTCTACAAAATCAGCGCTTAACTGATACTGTTCGTATGCGGATTTTGCCGCTTCTTCTGAATCATACTGGATCAGGTAGACATCGTCATACGAAGACAGAATTTTTCCCTGATCCTTTGCAATGACTGAAGCATCGTCTGTTCCGACCAGAAGGCGGGCGGACGGAAGATCGTTTTTTGTTTTCTGGTTTGTTTCATCCTGGCATTTTTCTGCGGTTGGTTTTTCCGCATCGTCTGCTGCCTCTGATCCATCTGATTCCGATTCAGAAACAATATCTGGTGATTTCGAAGTAGTGTCCGTGAAGGATGCCTGTGAACTGCCAGAATAGTCTGATGTGGAAAGAATGCTTTCGGAGGATGATTGTACTGCTTCCCCGGCAAATGCTGTCACAGGAAAACTTGTTAAGGTCAACGCAACCGCAAGGATGACATTCAGGGTTTTTTGATATTTCCTCATTTTTTCTTCCTCCTGCGTGAAAAAAGCACGATTCCAATCATACATAATGAAACAGCTGCCAGGATTCCATATAATACGGGTGGATTGTCACTCGTCTGCGTTTTACCTGTTTTATTTGGAGGCGTCGGTGTTGGCGGATTGTCTTTATGATTGACAAATTTTACCTGCGCCGGACTTTTCCGCATAATGCGTCCGGATGTGCCTTCTGATGTTGTCTTGTATCCATCCTGGTTCGCTTCCACTTCGGTTACCTTGTAGTCCGAACCACATGGAATCATCGTAATGGTTGCGATTTCTCCGGATTTCAGAGATATTGTGTCTCCGGTCTGTATGGTACCTTTTGTCCCGTTTGATATCTGGTAGGGAACGGTAAGGTCGTGATCCGTCGTCTTGAATTCTACTTTGAAATGGAACGCCTGCTTTGTGTCTCCGGCACTGCCGGTTACCTGCTTGCTGACGACAATCTCGCCCGCGGGCAGGGCCTTTGGTTCCACCTTCAGTTCGTAATTCCAGAAGGTACGTCCGGTTCCCTCTCCGTCGCTGAACGGCAGCTGAAACAGGAACGGGGCAGACGCGAAATGCTCTGCTGCCGGAGAGGTCTCCATTCCAAGGTAAACGCCCAGCTCCATCCCGCTGATTGCGAGTTTTCCGTCCTCTCCCGTCTTTCCGGTATAACAGGGTCTGATCTCCGGATGGTCCTTGTAATATGCCTGTACCTTTGCCGCAATCGTTTTTGCGTCCGTAGTCTGATCAATCACAAGATCCGGAATGATGGAAACGTACTGGTTTCCTACGGATGTGACCGTATCCGGTTCGTCTGCGGACGGTTTTTCTGCCCCCTCTTCCGGGCTGTTGTCCGTTGCGGATTCGGAGCTTACCGCTTCCGTTTCCGTCTTTGCATCCGTATCTGCCGCAGAGTCTGTATCTGCGGCAGTCGCTGCGTTCACGCCTGTGTCCGTTTTTGTTCCGGATCCGGGAACCACCGTGGCATTTTCGTCTGCCAACTTCTGGGGCAGGTCCGCGGCATCTTCTGCCGTGATCTGCATGTTCAGGTCCGCGATCTTGTAGAACGTAAATTCCGCGTCCGTAACCGGATCGTTTCCATCCACGGTGTCCTGATAGTCGATGACAACCGTTCCGGTCTGTGACGGATCAATGACGGATGACCGGCTGTCCGGATTCTCCGCCGCGCCAACAGGCACTGCAGACAACCCAAGAGCTGCGCAGCAGGACAGGCAGAACAGTTTTTTTAAAAATGTTCCTTTCATCCTTCGCTTTCTCCTTTCTTTTTCGTTTTCTTTTTTTTCAGAATGCACACACATCCGATCGTTCCAAGAGCGGCAGGAATCGAGAGCAGCAGCGCCATCTTGATCCATGGCAGCTTGTCGTTGTTCTTCAGGAAAATTGTTTCTCCTTCGGATTTGACAGGGATATCCGGATAAGTCCGTTTCCCGGTAACAAGAAGCCGGTGGTCGTTGATGCCGTAAGGCGTACAGGTGTAAAGCGTGACGAGATCCTTCGCGTCTTCCACCTGCAGGTAGGGATCACAGTCACCCGGCAAAAGGACACGGATGTCTTCCACCGTGTAGACATGTTCTTCATCCAGAATCCGGATGTAGAACTTGTCGCCCTTCGCAAGCTTTGTCAGGTCGGTGAAAATCCGGTTGCTGATGAGCCCTGTATGGCCGGCAATCACCGCGTGGGTGCTGTCTCCGCCATACGGAAGGCTCGTCCCGTACATGTGCCCGGTTTCGTATTCCAGCTCACTGTCCTTTGTCCCATGCGCCACCGGAAGGTAGACGTTGATTTTCGGAATAATGATGTAGGCCATCGCGCCGTCTTTCTGGTTCAGGATGGATTCATATTCCGAATCCGTGGCATCCGCGCCCCGATAGCTGAAGAAGCTTTCCTTCTGCTGTTTGGCGATTTTCTGGTTATATGCTTTTATTTTTTCTTTTTCTTCCGCAATCTCTGACTCGCTCATGCCATCGATTTCGCTGCTGTAACCGGTATACTTTGTTACCGCAGTCGCCAGATGGTACTGATCAAGGATCAGGGGAGAAAGAAGTCCCGCGACTCCCGCAGTAAGAATCAGCCATACGGCAAGAAGTAGTATTTTTCGCTTCATCAGGGTGTCCTCTCTTCTTCTCTCTTTTCCTGCTGCAATCGGATGATCCGGCAGAACATTTCCCATGTCCCGCCGGATGTCGGATTGTGTCAGGACTTATACGGTTTTCTTTTTCTTTCTGGTAGCCAGAACAAGAACGCTGCCCGCGCCGACTACAACCAGGAGGGTTGCGCCGTAAACCATTGCACGGCCCTCGCCGCCGGTCCGAAGGTTCAGGGATTCATAGTTCTCGACATTGAAGGAAGCCGTACCCTGATTTACGGAGATCGCTGCGGTATTTCCGTCCGCGGTAATGGTGGTCTTGTCTGCATCCAGAGCACCGGTTACGCCGTGGTTGGAGTTGGAATCGTCGGTCGGAACCGAAGTCAGGGCGATCGTCACCTTGGACTTCAGGAGCTCGTGGCTCTTTGCGCCGCTCTCGTCTTCTCTTCCCTCGGTTGCGGTCTCGGTCATGATGTAGTGCTCTTCATCAAGGCCCTTGATGTATAGTTTGCCGTCGGAACCCGGATGTACGGTTGTCACAATGTCTTTCGTGTCATCTGAAGTGCGGTCATACAGATGGTAGGTGCCGTCTCCCTCTTTGACGAACTGGACATCGCTGTCCTTCACATGATTCTCATTGCCGCCTGCTCCGGTTCCTTCTCTCTTGAAGGTGAAGGAAACCCGGGTCGGATCCTTCACCCCGTTTTTCTTTACATTCAGCTTGTAGGTATATACGCCAACCTTGTTGCCCTTGATGGAATGATCGGTATCTGTTTCGCCGCCGTTATCAGAAGTGTTCCAGGTCAGGGTCGGCTGGTTCTCTTCCTCCACCTGATCGCCGACATGCTGGGTGTCTTTGTTCAGAACGGAATCAAACAGGATCATCACCTGGCTGTCCTGCTGGATGGCGTTCAGCTTCGCAAGTCCGGCATTGGTCAGAGTAACCGTGAAGGAGCTGTTTCCGTCACTGTCTTTCTCACTCTTTGTCAGGGAATAGTCGGTATCTTTTGCCAGCTCGACCGCGCTTCCGCTCTGAAGCTGGAAGCTGTCATTGAGGGTGCCGTAATCGGTCATTTTCTCCGGGTTCGCAATACGGGGAACGATGTAGATGCCGTTGATCTTGTCAAAAGTAAGACCGTTATCCATGGTATCGGTCTCGACAAATTTGGTGTACGCGTTGCCGTCCTGCAGCATCGGTGCTTCCGGAAGAAGAACCTGGTGAACCGTCTCACCAATCTCATAATCGCCGTGATCAATCAGGGTGTCCTTATCGTCTTCCTTGATGATCCGCTTCGGGTTGTTGATGGTCTGGTTTTTGGGGTAAACCGTGACGTCGTACTGCCATGCGGTTCCCGCCGCGTTATTGCCGATGGTCGTCTGGTTAGTCATCGGGACGGAAACGAGAAGCGGGCTGGACTGGTTGGCAACGACTTCATCACGAGTAGTAGTTCCAATAACATCATCCTGTCCGGTCGCCGTCTGGTGCGGGTCCACGGTGATCTGGCCGCTCTTGTCGCTGTAAGGATTATTGCCTGCAATCTGCGATGCTGTTGACTTGTCATCTCCGGTCTGCGGATCGTAGCCGGAAATGTCGGTCTCGCATACGAGGTACAGGCCGAGCGGAAGCTTGTCCAGCACGATCTCCCCATTCGCGTCGGTTGTGCCGGTGTAAATGGATTTTGCGTTGTTACCGCGGTTGCTGATCACAAAGTCATTCAGGGACTTCTCTCCGCCCTGCGCCGCGTTGATGGTATCCATCACCTTCTGCATGGTTCCCGTGGTGTACGCCTGGGTATCGCCGCTTCCATCTGTACGCTTTACAATCGGATCAGAGTTGTTGGTTACAGCCGTTTTATCTGCATTTGCATCTGCAGCTGCGATCATCTTGTCCTTTGCCGCGGAATTCAGAATCAGGTTCTTGAAATCCTGGTCGAGGTTATCAAAGTAAACGCCGACGCCGTTCTTTGTGGTCAAAGTTTCGATGTCCGCAACCTTGATGGCAGAGAATTCCACGCCCTTCATCGGGGTCTGGGTGGAGCTGGTCGCGCCCTGCACGCCCTTGTTGTCGATGGTTTTGCCGTTGTTTTCCTTTACCTTGAAGATGGTGATGCTTCCGCTCTTCGTGGTGTCAATCGTTGATGCGGTGATCTGCGGGTTGGCGGAATCCGCGAAAACCGGAGCTGCCATGGAGGTCATGGCCATTGTGGCAGCCATGCTGATTGCGGCCAGATAACTGACCCTGGGCTTTGGATTTCTAACATCTCTCATTCCTTTTGTTCGGGGCGCGCATACCTTCTTTGCCTGCCCCTTCTCCTTTCTTCATTTTCGTTTGCTGTTACAATGACAATCGCTGTTCATGCGGCAGCTGCGAGAGCTGCGAAGCAACGGAACAGTTGACTTTATTCCGTATGTGTTGCCCCGCAAGCAGAGCAACAGATATGTGGCGCCCTTGCGAGGTATGGTGGTTTACGGGCCTTGGGCCTGTATCACCCTTCTTTTTCTGCGTGCAGGCATTTTTTCCTCCTTTTTCATTGGATCGTATGTTGAAAATTCTATGAATATAGGAATTGATGATCTTGAAAAAATGGTTTTGAGATTGCTCAATCTGATTTATGAGCGTTTTAAAATTTTTAACGGCGAATTTTTAACGGATCAGCGCACGGGATCTTTCAATTCCGGAGGCACATACCAGGATGCCGGTTGCTGGATCGTTTCCAGGTTTGTTTCTTTTCCGATGATTACCAGACGGCGGGTTGTTCCAGCCATTCCGTCACACGTGGAAAGAGAAACGAACCTTGCGTTTACATCCGGCTTCGGGGAATTTTCATACCTCGTACTTTTCCGCAGCATGTTCTGCCAGTCCAGAAAAGAAGGGCTGTTTTGGAACGTGCAGGTATAGACCTGTGATCCTGCTTCTGTCGTCAGAACGGAGAAAAAAGTGTAGGTACGTCTGGTACCGTCCGGCAGATACAGGCAGAAGGTGTGATCTCTGTATCCGGCATTGACGTACCGGGAGCGGAATTTGCCAAACATCGATCCATCCGCCATGTTGTGACCGTAGATGATGGAATTCTGGTCGTTGAAATACCTGCTGTTCACAGAATCCAGAAGAATGCTTCCGCCGTAGTTATAGGTGTGGTCGGGTAGTGCGTGAAGATATTCGCTGTTGTCATCGCCCTGAAGAACCGGATAACTGATGTCATCCAGCATCAGCCACGCGACGACATCCATGCCTTTGAACGATTCCCAGTTGATCGTGTCTGCGTCTGACCGAGACGCATTCCCAGATCTGGATGAGCTTTGATCTGGAGAAGGTGTGATGACCGCATCTTCCCGGATCCCACGGTAGGTTTTCGCGGATTTGCGGTACTCGGCGGTCTTCGGCAGAAGCTTATACAGGCAAAAGACCAGGACAGCGAAACAGACGAGGATCAGGATAATTTCCAACGCGGAAAATTTTCTCTCCCGAGAAGTCCTTTTCCTGTGCAAAGGACTTCTCTCTGGACATGTGGATTCAGACTTCTTCGGATACATGGTTTTTCCTCCGAATGTGGATGAAGGATTGTGAAATAAACAGAGAAATGAAGGTTTTGAGATGAAAATGTGAAAGGTAAAAGCTACAGAGCGCATGGAAAAATAATCATGCACATCACATGATGGAATACAAATTCAGAACCAGAGGAGAGAAAATAAAATGCAGAGAAATAGACTATAAGAAAAGATGTTAACAAAACAATGGAAAACTGACCGAAAAAGACAGTTCAGAAATGAATACTGATAAATAGATGGTAAACGTAAGTTTTAATGAAATGATGATAAGAATTGTCTGTGAATATATGCATTATAGCATAACAATTTCTGCCTGTAAATAAAAAGAAAAGGTAATTACTGTATAAGTCCAGTCGCAATGTTCTTGGCTCACGGGGAGCTTGCTCACCAGTGAGCAAGAACATTAGCGACAACAACAGGTATGACGATGAAGCGCGAACGCGCGTAAGAGACTGTATCAGCTCTTTCGGCTGCAGGCTCTTCCGGCTACATAACCACTCGACCATGCCCATTGCAGATTATAGCCCCCGCACTCTCCGTCTACGTCAACGGCCTCGCCGGTAAAGTATAGCCCGGGGATCTTCCGGCATTCGAGATGATCCGTCAGTTCTTTCGAAGAAATTCCTCCGGAGCAGATCTGCGCCTGCTTCATGGATGCGGTTCCGGTGATGGTAACGACGTAATGCTTGATGCGACGGGCAATATCCGGATAATCGTTCCGTCTGTTTTCTGATGAATTGTTTTTGGACACGTGTCCGATTTTGCCGCTGAACAAAGGGATGAGCTTGTCGGGAAGAAGGCCGATGAGAAGCTCCGAAAGGGGCGCTCCCGGTCGCAGTGCGGTTCTTTTTTCCAGGTCGGCGGCAAGATCATGTTCCGAGAGATCCGGCATGAAATCGAGCACTGCCCTCACCTTACATCCGCTGCTGATTCGCTCCGCCGCGTACCGGCTGACCTGAAATACGGGAATGCCGGAGATTCCAAAATCTGTGAGCTGGACTTCGCCGGTATCTGTCGCCACGCATTCCGAATCTGTCAGGATTGAAACAGAGGCGTGAACCCGGGTTCCTGCCCAGCGGTTCGTCACATCTTCGCGGATTCGAAGCGGTACAAGCGCAGGAAGAAACGGGACGGTGTCAAGGCGCAGATCGCGGGCAAATTGTATGGCATCGCCGGAGGCACCGCGCACCGCAGACGCCGGGCTTCCCGTAGCGATGATTACGGAACCTGCCTCATAGGTCCAGGTGGATGTGGAGACAAGAAAATGACCATTCCGGCAGTCTATCGCCGTCACCTGTTCTTTTGACTTGATCTTTACCCGGTATTTCTCCGCCTCCAGCAGGAGCAGATGAAGAACCTGGGATGCCTGTTCGGTGTAAGGATAGACCCAGCCATTTCGGTCAATTGTTTTCAGCCCGATTCCGTGGAAAAAATCAAGCGTATCCCGGTTCGAGAAGGCCGTGAAAATACGGCTGGTGAGACTGGAAGCTCCGCCCCGGTAGTGAGAAGGCGACAGATCCAGATTGGTCAGATTGCATCTGCCATTTCCGGTTGCCAGAAGCTTTCTGCCCGGCTTTTCATTCTGTTCGAGAACGGTTACCTTCCGTCCGCTTCGCGCGGCGGTGACGGCAGCCATAAGACCGGAAGCCCCGCCTCCGATTATGATGAGCTGTTCATCCATAGAAATCCTCTTCTCAGCTGTTTATCTGCTGTTTAACTGCTGCGCATTTGCTGTATGTGTCCGGTATTTCAGCTGCATTTTTACGCCAGTACTTTGTAAGATAGCTGCATTTTTACGATGGTATTTTTTATATTCTGAGCGGACAAATGAACGAGATAAAACACGCTGCGCGAGTTTTATCTCGCTATCGCGACGCTCGCCGCACACGAATGCTTCGCATTCGGCTGCGGCTCACTGTTCGCGTAAATCACATCCGCTCCCGCAAGGCGTGAAGCGGAAGGCGAACGCCGCGACAGATCGGTGAAGCCGGCGTCCTGTCAGCGGTATGGAAGCTGCGAAGCAGTGAAGTGACGCATAACTTATACATTGTGGCGCCCCGCAGACCGTTACAAGCTGACAAGCCCCGCGTCTATCACTTTCTGCAGGCTCATGATGATTCCCAGCTTACCATGTGGCCACGTAAGACCACCCTGGAAGTACACGGCGTAAGGCGGCTTGATCGGTCCGTCCGCCGAAAGCTCGATGGAGGAACCCTGTACAAAGGCTCCGGCAGCCATGATGACATCGGAATCATAGCCCGGCATCGGCCACGGTTCCGGAGTGACGTAGCTGTCTACCGGGGCAGCGGCCTGTATGCCCTGGCAAAAGGCAATGACGCCTTCCGGTTTTCCGAAGGTGACGGCCTGAATGATGTCGTGACGGTCCTCTGTCGCGTTCGGGACAACGGGGAAGCCGAGCTTTTCATACACATTTGCGGCAAAAATCGCGCTCTTCAGCGCGCTTGCTGTGACTGTCGGGGCAAGGAAAAAGCCCTGATAAAAGGCAGGGTTGGTGCCGATGGAGGCGCCGACTTCTTTGCCCAGACCCGGCGTGGTCAGACGGCAGGCGGCATTTGCCACACATTCTTTTTTTCCGACGATATATCCGCCGATAGGGGCAAGTCCGCCGCCCGGATTCTTGATCAGGGAGCCGACCATCATGTCCGCTCCGACGTCCGTGGGTTCGATGCGCTCCACGAATTCTCCGTAGCAGTTGTCAACCATGCAGGTAACATCGGGACGGATGGACTTGATGAAATGAATCAGATCGCCGATTTCCTTAACGGAGAAGGTATGACGGGTCTGATACCCCTTTGAGCGCTGGATGGTGACAAGCTTTGTGCGCTCGTTCAAGGCGCTTCGGATACCCTCGTAGTCGAAGGAACCATCCGGGAGCAGATCCACCTGACGGTATGTGACGCCGTATTCCGCGAGGGAGCCTCGTGACGGGCGTATTCCGATGACCTCCTCCAGAGTATCATAGGGCTTTCCGACAGGGGACAGAAGCTCATCACCCGGACGTAGATTTCCGGAGAGGGCAATTCCGAGGGCATGGGTGCCGCAGGCAATCAGCGGACGGACCAGTGCGTCCTCGGTGTGAAAGGTGGAGGCAAATACCTTTTCGAGCGTGTCCCTGCCCATGTCATTGTAGCCGTATCCTGTGGAGGGATAGAGGCATGCTTCGCTGACACGGTTTTCCTGCATGGCGCGGATCACCTTCAGCTGATTATATTCTGCGGTTTCATCGATCTTCCGGAAACGTTCACGCAGAGAATCGGCGATCTCTGCGCAGAAAACTGCGGTTTTTTCGGCGATGCCGAAGCTTTCATACATCTTTATTTCTTCTTCTGTCATTCTTAACCTCTGTTTCTGATACTTTAAAGTGAATATTACTATCGTTGATATAATGAATCGGTAGCTTATACGTTATGTGGCGCCCCGCCTGCGGAGCATGATGGTTTAATGTATATGTCCTGCGGAGCATGGCGGCAGACGACAACAGGATTGTCTTATTAGAAAAAATAGATTTGCACAGATCAATTCAAAGTGGCTGGCTGTCTTCGCATAGTTTTTTGCGCCACAATGCCAGCATATAATTCAGGATGGCGTCATCCTCGTAGTTGAATTCATTTTTGTTGATCCAGATGATGCCGCTCTCCCGCTTGAACCAGGTGATCTGGCGCTTCGCAAAGTGACGGGTGTCGCGCTTGATGATCTCCACCGCTTCGCCTAGCGTACATTTCCCGTCCAGATACGGGAACAGCTCCTTGTATCCGAGCCCCTTCATCGAGACATTGTTCTCCGTGAGGCCTCTTGCCTTCAGACTGCGAACCTCATCGACAAGGCCGGCCCCGATCATCTGATCCACTCTCCGGTCGATCCGGTCGTAGAGCCGTTTCCGCTCGTCATTGAGTACAAAATAAAGGTAGCAGTAAGGGGAGTCCTTCGCCCGCTGCTCCTCATTATGTCTGGATATCGGAGTGCCGGTCTGGTCATAAAATTCGAGAGCCCGGATGACACGTTTGAGATTGTTCGGATGAATTTCCCGTGCCGCCTCGGGATCCTTTTCTGCAAGGATGGCGTGAAGAGCCTGCGGACCTCTCTCTTCTGCCAGTTTCTCATACGCGGAACGGATGTCGGATTTCCCTTCGCTTTCGGAAAAATCGATGTCTCTCAGCACCGCCTGGATATAAAATCCGGTTCCACCGGTGATGATGGGAACCTGGCCGTTTTTCCAGATCTCCTGCATCGCGCGGAGGGCCATGGCTTTGAAAAGAGCAACATTGAAATCCTCTTCGGGTTCCAGAACATCGATCAGGTAATGCGGAATTCCCTGTCTTTCTTCCGGCAGTATCTTCGCGGATCCGATGTCCATGCCCCGGTAGACCTGCATGGAATCGGCGGAGACGACCGCTCCGTTTACCGCCGCTGCCAGCTTCAGGGAAAGGGCGGTTTTACCGACCGCCGTTGGACCGGTAAGTACAAGGACCGGCTTTTTCTTCAGCTTTCCGTAATCAAATGACATGGATGTTTCTTTCCCTCTTATTATTAATGATTTATTTATCCTTGATCATAACTGCCAGATCACACAGATCTCCGGGATTCTTTCCGTGTATTGTGTCACTGGAATTTTCGGGATCCCAGTCGAATATCAAATCACACGATTTACCGGGAATCTATCAGCGTATCCTGTCACACGGTTCATGAGGAGCCTCACAGTGTGTCGGATTACGCTGCACACCGGGTTCCATGCGGCGTATCGTATCACACGATCCGCTTGAATTTTCTGTCCAGATCGTACTTTGTCATTTTGATGATCGTAGGACGGCCGTGCGGGCAGTTGTAGGGATTCTCCAGTGTCAGGAGTTCGTCAATCAGGGCATCCGCTTCCTTCAGGGACAGCATGCTGTTTCCCTTGACGGCTGCCTTACAGGACATGGAGGCAATTTTTTCCGGAATGCTTTCCGGAGAGACGTCTCCGATCTCTGTCAGCTGATCCAGGATTTCCGTGAACAGGCGGTCGGACGCGATTGAATACAGATTATCCGGAACGGAATTGATCTTGAAGGAGTTTCCTCCGAAGGATTCAATCTCGAAACCGAGCTTTGCGAAGACGTCCAGGTTCTTCTCCAGAATCCCCGCTTCCTTCGCACTCAGATTCACGACAATCGCCGGATACAGCATCTGGGCATTGATTTTTTTCTCCCGGTAATTCTTCATCATCCGTTCATAATTGACTTTCTCATGAGCGGCATGCTGATCGATGATGTAGAGAGCATCCTGATATTCGATGATCCAGTAGGTGTCAAAGATCTGACCGATGATGCGGAACTGCTTTCTGGAGCCGGGAGACAGAACTTTTTCCTTCGAGGTAAAGAAACTCATCTGCTCCGGGGCGGAAAAATCCTGTTTGCGGGGAGCAGCTGCCCCGGAGTTTGCCGCCGCAGGCTGTGCCACAGCAGTCTCATCAGCAATACCTGGCGTCGCAGGCCGAGCCTCAGCAGTCCTATCGGCAGTACCCGGCGTCGCAGGCCGAGCCTCATTAGTCCTATCGGCAGTACCCAACCGACAAGACTGCGCCTCGGGAGATTTTGCGTTGTCGGCGGTAGCTGACCTGTGGAATCCGCCGACCGGGTCCGTGTCCTGGCGGGGCGATGCGTTCGTATTCTTACGATCAGAAGTGCTCGTGCCGGACACACCGTACGTGGGAATGTCCGTGCGGGGGGAACTTCGATAGTTCCCGTTCTCATCGCGGACCGATGACACGCCACCGCCTTTCGTGGGTGCCGCACTTTCCGCAGCATCCATCCGCCGGACGCGTTCAAAAGGCTCCGGCGCAGATTTCGAGAGAACCGGAAGCTTTCCCGGCCGGTCTGCGCTGCGCCGCGGTTCATGTCCAACCGGAACCTCGGGGATCCGCTCACGGTTCATGAGCGTATTTTGAATGGCCAGACAGAGCTGATGGTAGATGTCCTCCTGGCTGGAAAAACGAACCTCCATCTTCTGCGGGTGCACGTTCACATCCACCTTTTCTCCGTCGATATTCAGGTACAGCAGAGTGAAAGGATATTTGTGCTGCATGAGAAAGCCATGGTAGGCATCCTCGATTGTCTTTGCCAGAAGGCGGCTTTTCACATATCTTCCGTTCACAAAGTAATATTCATAGTTCCGGTTGCCACGCGCTACATTCGGATTGCCGATGAATCCGTCGATTTCCATCAGGTCAGTCTGTGCGTGAATCGGAATCAGCTCTCTGGTGAGATCCCGGCCGAAAATCTGATAGACGATTTCCTTCAGGTTTCCGTTTCCGCTGGTGTACAGACGGTTCTGTCCGTTCTGAATGAATTTGAACGAAATCTCCGGGTGAGACAGGGCAAGCTCTTCCACAAAGCTGCTGACATGATTTCCCTCGGACATGGGAGATTTCAGAAACTTCGCCCGGGCAGGAGTGTTGTAGAAGAGATTGCGGATGATGAAAGTGGTGCCCTCAGGCGCCCCGATTTCCTCGTACTCCTTCTCCTCTCCGCCTTCGATCGTGTAGCGGATGCCGGTCAGTGCTTCCGGCGTTTTTGTGATGCATTCTACCTGCGCGACTGCGGCAATGCTTGACAATGCCTCGCCGCGAAAGCCCAGCGAAGATATGTTGGTGAGATCCTCCACCTTGCGGATCTTGCTCGTCGCGTGGCGCAGAAAGGCTCTCCGGACCTGGTCGGCGGGGATGCCGGCTCCGTTGTCCGTGATCCGCATGAAGGTGGTTCCGCCGTCCCGGATTTCGATGGTGATTGCCGTAGAGGCGGCATCGATGGCGTTCTCCGTGAGCTCCTTGATGACGGAGGCAGGGCGCTCGACCACCTCTCCGGCGGCGATTTTGTCTATTGTAGCTTTATCCAGTAATTCGATTGATCTCATATGTGCTTACCAGCGGTTTTTCACCTCGTTCTGCAGATGGTTCAACATGTTCAGCGCGTCGAGCGGCGTCATGGTGGAGATGTCAATCTCCCGGATTTCATTGATGATCTTGTCGTTATCGGTCGTATCGAAGAGTGACATCTGCTGCATGTCGACTGTATCGTAATGGCGCGGCCTGCTTTTCTTTGCACGGGATTCCGTTAGATTCTTGATGGCTGCCGTGATGTCGGCATCGGACAGCTGATCGAGAATTTCCTTCGCCCGCGCGAGGACAGCCTCGGGAACACCGGCGAGACGGGCAACCTGGATGCCATAGCTCTTGTCGGCACCTCCCTTTACGATTTTCCGGAGAAAAACGATGCCGTCTCCCTTTTCCTTCACGGCGACGCAGTAGTTGTTGACGCCCGCGATCTTACCCTCCAGCTCGGTCAGCTCGTGGAAATGGGTCGCGAAGAGTGTCTTGGCTCCGATTTTTTTTGGATCGGCGACAAATTCGGTGATCGCCCACGCGAGGGACAGACCGTCAAAAGTACTGGTCCCTCTGCCGATCTCATCGAGAATCAGAAGGCTGTCGGAGGTCGCGTTCCGAAGAATGTTCGCCACTTCGCTCATCTCAACCATGAAGGTGGATTGACCGCTTGCGAGGTCGTCCGAAGCCCCGACACGGGTAAAGATGCGGTCCACAAGACCGATATTGGCCGATGAAGCAGGAACAAAGGAACCAATCTGCGCCATAAGAACGATCAGGGCGGTCTGACGCATGTAGGTGGATTTTCCGGCCATATTCGGTCCGGTAATAATCGCGACGCGGTGCTCCTGCTGATCCAGGTAGGTGTCATTAGAAATGAACAGATCGTCCGGGATCATTTTTTCAACGACGGGGTGACGGCCGTCCCGGATATCAATCTTCCCGCTTTTGTTCAGCTTGGGGCGCACATAGCGATTCCGTTCCGCCACATACGAGAAGGAACAGAAGACATCGAGGCAGGCGATGGCCCTGGCGGTGCGCTGTACGCGGGCGACATTTTTTCCGATGGTGTCCCGGATATCGGAAAACAGCTCATATTCCAGGGAACCGAGCCGGTCCTCTGCTCCGGTGATCTGTTCCTCAATCTGACGGAGCTTGTCGGTGCTGTAGCGCTCAGACCCGGTCAGAGTCTGTTTTCTCTGATAGTAATCGGGGACTTTGTCCTTGAAAGAATTCGTTACCTCGATGCAATATCCGAAAACCCTGCTGTATTTAACCCGGAGAGTGCGGATTCCGGTCTTTTCCCGCTCCTCAGCCTCCAGATCGGACAGCCATTTCTGTCCGTCTTTTTTTGCTGCCCGGTATTTGTCCACCTGCTCATTATAGCCATCCTTGATGATGCCTCCGTCCTTCATGGCCATCGGAGGATCATCGATGATGGCGTCGTCAATCGCGTGAAACAGATCCTCGAGAGGATCCAGATCATTCTGAACATTTTTCAGAAGATCCCCCTGAAATCCGGTCAGAAGCTGACGGATAAAAGGAAGCATCTGAAGGGAGGACTTGAAGGCAATCAGATCACGGGGGTTGGCCGTCTGATAGGCGATGCGGCTGGACAGTCGTTCAAGGTCATAGACCGGCTGCAGATATTCACGGATTTCATCCCGGATCATCGGCATACCTGTGAGCTCCTCAACGGCGGTCAGACGCTTTTCGATTTCCTCTTTATTGATGAGCGGCTGTTCGATGATGCTTCTGAGCATTCGTGCGCCCATGGCGGTCTTGGTGCGGTCCAGAACGCCGAGAAGAGACCCCTTTTTCTGTTTTTCCCGAAGCGTCTCCACCAGTTCCAGATTTCTCCGGGTAGAGCTGTCGAGAAGCATAAAACGGTCGGAAAAATACGGCGTGATGGAGGTCATCTGCTCCATGTTGTTCTTCTGTGTCTCATAAAGGTACTGGAACAGCGCACCGGCGGCGATCGTGCCGCAGCTGAAATCGTCAAGCCCCAGACCCTTCAGGGAGGAAACATGGAAATGCTTCTTCAGTATTTTCTGGCAGGAATCATCATCAAAATAATAGTCATCGAGCGCGGAGACAGAGATCCGGAGCCTGGTCCTGAGATCCTCGAGATCGAGGCCGGACACCATCAGGCTCTGATTGCAAATGATTTCGGACGGCATGAATTTCTGGATTTCATCCTTCAGCTTCTGCGCGGTGTCTGTCTCGGACACCAGACACTGTCCGGTGGAAATGTCCGCGATGGACATGCCGTAGCGGTCGGAGGTACAGACGATACACATGAGATAATTGTTTCTGGTCTCATCCAGCTCCTCCTGACTGATCACGGTGCCGGGAGTGACGACCCGGATGACCTCACGTTTTACCAGGCCTTTGGCCAGCTTAGGGTCTTCCACCTGTTCACAGATCGCGACTTTGTGACCCAGGGCAATCAGTTTTGTGATATAGGTATCCGCGGCGTGAAAGGGAATGCCGCACATGGGAGCCCGTTCCTCCAGACCGCATTCCTTTCCGGTCAGCGTCAGTTCAAGTTCCTCTGACACCATTTTCGCGTCGTCATAGAACATTTCGTAGAAGTCGCCGACCCGGTAGAAAAGAACACAGTCCTTGTATTCTTCCTTTGTGGCCAGATAGTTCTGCATCATTGGTGACAATGCCATTTTCTATAGAAACCTCTCTTTCATCGGACGAACGCCCCTTCTGCATGGGCACGAACCAGCTGTAATAAATGTTGATCCGACTGTTATAAAAAATCGGTCCGGCAGTTATAAAAAGTTGATCCGGCAGGATCTAAAAGTCGGTCCGGCAGTTATATAGAGTCATTTCGCTGTCTCAAACCGTTTCGATCCGGTGTCCCATATAGTAGAAGCCGTGACATTCATCGAGATGAACGGTCACGATTTGTCCGATCAGACTGCCGTCACCGGGAAAATGTACGACGATGTTGTTGTCCATACGTCCGGTTACAAGGCTCTCATCCTGTTCGTTGATCTGCTCCACGAGGACGTCCTTGTCCTGACCGGTGAATCGGGATGTCTGTTCTCTTCCGGTTTTCTGAACCAGGGCGAGAAGACGGTCAAAGCGGTCTTTTACGACATCCTCCGGTACCTGATCTTCCATGGAAGCGGCAGGTGTTCCGCTTCTCCTGGAATAAATAAAAGTGAAGGCACTGTCATAGCGGACTTTCTCCACGACATCCAGCGTTTCGAGAAAATCTTCCTCGGTCTCGCCGGGGTATCCGACGATGATGTCGGTTGTCAGGGAAATATCCGGAATCGCCGCCCTGATACGGTCAACGAGTGCCAGATAGGACTCTTTTGTGTAGCGGCGGTTCATGTCCTTCAGAATCTTTGTGCTTCCGGACTGCAGCGGAAGGTGAAGATGACGGCAGATCTTCGGATATTTGGCCATTACCTCAATCAGCTCGTCCGACAGATCCTTGGGATGCGAGGTCATGAAACGGACCCGGTCAAGACCGTCAATCTGCACAACCTGCTCGAGGAGCCGGGCAAAGGTGACGGGATTCTCGAGGGTTTTGCCGTAAGAATTAACATTCTGTCCCAGAAGCATCACTTCCCGGACACCATCGGCGACGAGGCCCTCGATTTCCTGTATGATTTCGATCGGCTCACGGCTCTTTTCCCTTCCGCGTACGTACGGAACAATGCAATAGCTGCAGAAGTTGTTGCAGCCGTACATGATATTTACACCGGATTTGAAGGGGTACTTCCGGTCAACGGGCAGCTGCTCCACCATGCGGTCGGAGCTCTGCCGGATGTCGATGATCATCCGGTCCGGATGATCCAGTGCCTCGGAGATCAGCTCCGCAGCCTTATAGATATTGTGCGTACCGAAAATCAGATTCACGAAGCGGTAGCTTTCCTTCAGCTTTGATACGACATGCTCCTCCTGCATCATGCAGCCGCACAGACCGATCATCATGTGCGGATTCTTCTTTTTATAGGAGTGAAGTTTTCCGAGTCTGCCGTATACCCTGGTGTTTGCATTTTCGCGTACGGTACAGGTATTGTAAAGAACAAGGTCGGCATCCTCTGTTTCAACCTTTCTGTATCCGATTTCTTCGAGGATACCGCGGAGCTTTTCGGAATCCCGCGCGTTCATCTGGCATCCGAAGGTGACTACATTGAAGGTGAGCGGTCTTCCTGCTCTCTCGGAAATCTCTGCCAGTTTCCGGCGCGCTCTCTCGATAAAATAATACTGCCGGAAGGGCTCGTTTTCCGGCGCGGGTTTTCGGGTATCTATACTGCTGATGATCTGTTCGTAACTCTGATTATTCAAAATTCTGTTTTCCTTTCCTGATTCACCGATATAGTTCGACTATCCGGAAGCTGCGAAGCACGGAGCAATCCGTAGCTTACACAGTTTGTGGCGCTCCGCCTGCGGGGCATGGGGGGTTACTGTATAATTCGCTTTTCGGTTACAAGATATCGCGGGCAGATATCATGTGCGTCAAAGGGAACCGCGTCAAAGATCTGAAATTCAAATGCGACTGCCAGGGTCGTATGCTGGGTGTGCTCGGCCTGATATTTGTCGTAGTATCCGCCTCCGTATCCGATGCGGTGCCGTTTTTCATCGAAGGCAACGCCCGGGATGATGAACAGCGCGCGCTCATCGTGATCCGCGTTCCGCACGATTCCCGGACAGTGGGTGATGGGCTCAAGAATGCCCATGATTCCGGGCTCAAGCTGCCCGAAGTATTCGATATAGTAGAAGTTCATGATGTCGCCGTTTACCTTCGGAACAGCGACCTTCTTACCGTCTCTCCAGCACTGTTCGATAAATTCACGCGTCATGACCTCGTGCTTGTGATCCATGTAGCAGAACACGGAGGAAGCATTTCGATAGGAATCATTCTGTGTGATCTGTTCAAAGATAGCGCGGCTTTTTTCCTTTATTTCCGGGTCGGAAGCTTCTCTTCTTCTGGAAAAAACAATTTTTCTGAGTGCTTTCTTGTCCATAGCTTATCCTCATCAGGTATCCATCTGTTCCAGGTAATCCAGGAGATAGAACTCGTCCTTCGGGTCTGCCAGAAAGAGAGTTCCGATCTGCTCTCCGCGGATAATTTCATGTATAATATGAAAATCCTCTCCGCTTGCGATGATCATGTCGCATCCGCCCATCGTGGCGACCCTTGCGGCGGAGAGCTTTGTCGCCATCCCGCCGGTGCCGGCGTTGCTGCCTGTCGTAGATTTTCCCATATGCATCAGATTGTCGTCAATCCGGTCCACCACGTCGATGAATTTAGCGTCGGGATTTGTATGCGGATCATCGGTATACAGGCCGTCGATGTCGGACAGCAGGATCAGAAGATCCGCGTGGATCATCGCTGCGACAACGGCGGACAGATGATCATTGTCTCCGAAAACGGAAAGGGAGTCAATTTCATAGGTGGCAATGGTGTCATTCTCGTTCACGACAGGGATGACGCCGGCCTTGAACATCTCCCGGAAGCAGTTTACCGTGTTGTATCGGTTCAGGGTATCGAGCATGGTATGCTTCGTCATAAGAATCTGTCCGCACACGTGATTATACTCGGAAAAAATCTTCTGGTAGATCATCATGAGCTTGGCCTGTCCGACAGCGGCGCAAGCCTGTTTCTGTGCGATGGTCTCGTCCTTCTTGCTGATTCCAAGAGTCCCGCGTCCGACCATGATGGCTCCTGAGGAGACGAGAACAACCTCTTTTCCCATGTTTACCAGATCGCAGATCTCCCGGATCAGAACCTCAACCTTGATAAGATCCAGCCGCTGTGTCTCTCTGTGTGCCAGCGAGGAGGAACCGATCTTGATTACAATTCTCTTTTTGTCCTTCAGTTTTTTTCTCACTTCTGCGCTAATACCCATCTCTGCTCTCCCATTAATGATATCCGAATCCATGTGGCAGCTGCGGGAGCTGCGAAGCAACGGAGCAGCTGGCTTGATACAGCTTGTGGCGCCGCGCCCGCGGTGCCCAATGCAATCCAATCCGCGGATAAAACCGGTCAGAAGGTAGGAGCAATCCATGCCTGATCCATGCTCCGGCAATATCCGCGGAACCGTTATTTATGAATGGACTTCAGGATCCCGTGTGATTCCGAGCGCCTGAAGAACTGCCTCCTGCTTCTGCTCCATCACTGCGGCTTCCTCCGGGACCATGTGATCATATCCGAGAAGATGCAGCATGCTGTGAGCAATCAGGAAGGAAATCTCCCGTTTCAGTGAATGCCCGTATTCCTTCGCCTGTTCATCTGCTCTTTCCACCGAAATTACAATATCCCCGAGAAGAAGCTCTCCGGTCTCCGGGTTGAAGGATCCCGCGGCAGTCTCATCATCCTCGAGACAGCTGTAATTCGCGGGGCTCTCCCAGTCCGTCATAGGAAAAGACAGGACGTCGGTCGCGCGGTCAATCTGCCGGAACTCCCGGTTCAGGCGGTGAATCTCATCATTGTCCACAAAAGTCAGGTTTACCTCCGCCTCGTACGGACAATTCTCGGAAGCAAGAACCTGCCGGATGACCTGCCTGGCGGTTTCCTCGCAGTCAGATGGAAGCTCATGATTCTGCTCATTTTCTAGATTTAATGTCATAATCTGCACCTCTGAAACTCCTGCTGTCGATGAACAGCAGCTTTCTATTTCCGTGAAGAAGGCCGTACCTGTCTGGATCCATGGGTATCCCTGCGGGATCTGGCCGTATCTTTTTTCTCGTACTTTTCGTAGGCTTCTACGATCTTCTGTACCAGCGGATGACGGACGACATCTCGGCTGGTAAGTTCACAGAAGGAAATTCCCTCAACTTTACGGAGAACCTTTGCGGCAACATCGAGTCCGGAGGTTACGCCGGCGGCTAGATCCTTCTGGGTCATATCACCGGTGATGACGACCTTTGACCCGAAACCGATTCGCGTCAGGAACATCTTCATCTGCGCGGGGGTGGTATTCTGCGCTTCATCGAGAATGATGTAGGCGTCATCCAGTGTGCGGCCTCGCATATAGGCAAGGGGAGCCACCTCGATCAGGCCCTTCTCCATATTCTTCTGAAAGCTCTCGGCTCCCATGATCTGATAGAGAGCATCATAGAGAGGACGCAGATATGGGTCAATCTTACTCTGCAGGTCGCCCGGAAGAAAACCGAGCTTCTCACCCGCTTCGATAGCGGGACGGGTCAGGATAATCCTGCTCACCTCGTCGTTTCGAAAGGCAGTGATCGCCATCGCCATGGCCAAATAAGTTTTTCCTGTGCCGGCCGGGCCGATGCCGAAGGTGATCATGTGATTCCGGATGGCGTCCACGTATTGCTTCTGACCGACAGTCTTTGGCTTCACTGCCCTGCCGTTTATTGTGTGGCAGATCAGATCACTGTCCAGTTCCAGAACATCGGATTCTCTGGATTCCATCGCCATCGACAGCATGTAATTGATGTTCTGTTCCGTGATTTCGTTGCCGCGCGTGGAAAGCTCGATCAGATCCTCCAGCATGCGGCGGGCCGCCGCCACGTTTGAGGCGGGACCGACGATCTTCAGGGACCCGTCTCTGGACAGAAGAGTCACCCCAAGAGTTCGTTCTATTTTCTTTACATTCTGATCGAATTCCCCGTATACATTCTTCTCATGTTCTGCGGGAATTTCCAATTGTTCCTCAATAACTGCCAATTTATCATCCTCAGCTTAAATGTATGATGGTGTCCCTGCTTACAGGGCGTGTACGTTTCTGTAGAATCTTCCGGCGGAATGACTCTCTGGTGACAGAGAGAAGATACCGGCGGAAAAATCTCCTTCTGACAGAGAAAAATTTCCGGCGGAGTGACTCTCTGGTGACAGAGAGAAGATACCGGCGGAAAGACCTCCTTATGACAGAGAAAGCATCTCAGCGGTAAAAAATGAGAGAAAACCACAGCTGTGTGTGTTCATCGATATAGTACTCCATGCCGCAGGACTCGGCAAGCTTTGCAACGACGATGCCGTGGCCTTCAATGCAGGGATGCATACGGTCGGGAAAACGGCATGGCTTCTCCGGATAGGTGCATTCCTGGCAGATGCCGCAGGAATCCCCGGAGAGGCGGTAGGTCTCCAGACCGGCTTTCCGCATTCTCTGCTCTACAAGACCGGTCGTCTGCTCATGGGAACGCTTCGTCTGAAAAGACTCTGTGAGGTTCATGCTGTCCCGGACCTCGTGTACGGTGGAGAAGAAAAAAGCTCCCCGGTAAGCCATGCATCTTTCCCGGCATTCCGGAACGGTGCCAACCGCCGGCGGACAGGACCAGCTGCTTCCATATCGCTTGCATTCCAGCCGGCAGACCGTCCGAACCTTCTCGGTAAAAGGAATCTGTTCCGGTGTCAGGAAACCGTATTCAAACACGGGAAGATCCTGAATCAAAGTTTCTATATGACTTTTAATATTTTCAAAATCTGTCATGGTATTTACAGCCTGCCCTTCCGGAGCTGATGCGCACACCGGCTGGTATATATGTCAACAGCGTGATTGCCGTTTATTCTGCAGCCTGCCCTTCCGAAGCTGATACAAGCACTGAACTCACTTGTGATACGGCTCATGATGCAGAATGCGGAAACTGCGATAAATCTGCTCCAGGAGAATCATGCGCATCAGTTGATGCGGAAAGGTCATTTTCGAGAAGCTGAGCTTCCGGTCCGCTCTTTGCAGGACCTGCGGGGAGAGGCCCAGCGAGCCGCCAATCACAAATACTATATGACTAATTCCACGTACGGTCAATGAAGAAATCCGTTCAGAAAGCTCAACAGAATCCAGCATCTCCCCGTCGATGGCAAGCGCGATCACAAAGGCATTGTCCGGGATGAGCTTCAGGAGACGGTCTCCCTCCTTTTCCCGGATCGCGTCCTCTTCCGCCACGGATGCGCCTTCGGGAGTTTTCTCATCCGCAGCTTCCAGGATCTGAAGCGTGCAGTAGCGGCTGAGCCGCTTGCTGTACTCGTCGATCCCTGCCTTCAGATATTTTTCCTTGATTTTTCCGACACAGGCAATTGTAATTTTCATATTGATTGTGTTCCTGAATAATTTGTCTTTAAATCGCGGCAGATCAACGAGGCCGGTCATCTGCAGGATTCCGGATGAAAAGGAAAAAATTACAGTGCCGGAAGTCCTGCGAACAGAGAACGTTTTCCAGAAGAAACGAAAACATCCCGGAGTTCTCCGGGATGTTTCGAAACGAGATAAAACGCGCTTCGCGGACGTTGTCTCGTTATCGCGACGATCGCGTAAATCAAAATCACTTTGCGGATTTGGATCTGATGAATTCGTCAATTCCCTTCGCGGCCGCTTTACCTGCGCCCATGGCCAGGATTACGGTCGCCGCGCCGGTAACCGCGTCGCCGCCGGCAAATACGCCTTCCTTGGTCGTCTGACCGTTCTCCTCGCTTGCAATGATACATTTTCTCTTGTTCACGTCGAGTCCGACTGTGGTAGAGGAAATCAGAGGATTCGGAGATGTTCCAAGGGACATGATGACGGTATCACAGTCCATGTTGAACTCAGAACCCGGGATCTCAACCGGGCGGCGTCTGCCGGACGCATCCGGCTCACCGAGCTCCATGCGGATGCATCGGATGGATTTCACCCAGCCGGTCTTCTCATCCGCGATGATTTCCACCGGATTTGTCAGAAGATCAAAGATAATGCCCTCTTCCTTCGCATGATGAACTTCCTCGCGACGTGCCGGAAGCTCCTCCTCGGAACGGCGGTATACAATGTGTACCTCGGCACCGAGACGCAGTGCGGTTCTGGCAGCATCCATGGCAACATTTCCTCCGCCGACAACGACTACCTTTTTGCCCCTGTGGATCGGAGTGTAGTAATCGTCACGATAAGCCTTCATGAGGTTATTCCGGGTGAGATACTCGTTTGCGGAGAATACGCCGAGTGCGGTTTCACCCGGGATATTCATGAAACGCGGAAGTCCTGCGCCGGAACCAATAAATACAGCCTCAAAGCCATCTTCACCGAGAAGCTCGTCGACCTTCTCGGATTTGCCGATAACGACATTTGTATCGATCTTAACGCCGAGACTCTTTACATTCTCGACTTCCTTCTCAACGACCTTGTCCTTGGGAAGACGGAATTCCGGGATTCCATAGGCAAGAACGCCGCCGGCCTTATGAAGCGCCTCAAAGATCGTGACATCATAGCCGAGCTTTGCGAGATCTCCTGCACAGGTCAGACCCGAAGGACCGGCTCCGATAATCGCAACCTTGTGGCCGTTCTTCTCCTTTGCGGGAGTCGGCTTGATTCCGTTCTCTTTTGCCCAGTCCGCCGTAAATCTCTCGAGCTTTCCGATGGAGACCGCCTCACCCTTGATTCCGCGGATACATCTCTCCTCACACTGTGTCTCCTGAGGACATACACGTCCGCAGACAGCCGGAAGAGAACTGGATTCACTGATGACATCATAGGCGTGCCGGAAGTCACCGTCCTTTACGCCGCTGATAAATGCCGGAATATTAATATGGACGGGGCAGCCTTCTACACATCTGGGCTTCTTGCAATTCAGGCATCTGGTGGCCTCAGCCATCGCCTCTTCCTGATTATATCCAAGGCAGACCTCATCGAAGTTAGTGGCACGAACCTTGGGATCCTGCTCTCTGACAGGAACTTTCTTCAGCATATCAACTTCCATCACTTGTCACCTCCGCACATTCCGCAGCCGCCGTGATGGGTATCACCCTCCTGAGCCTTCAGGATCGCACGGCCTTCCTCTGTCTGATACATTCTGTTTCTCTGCATAGCCTGATCAAAATCAATGAGATGACCGTCAAACTCCGGTCCGTCTACACACGCGAATTTGACCTCTCCGCCGACCATGACACGGCAGGCGCCGCACATGCCGGTTCCGTCGACCATGATCGGATTCATGCTGACTACTGTGTGGATGCCGAATTCCTTCGTCAGCTTGCATACGAACTTCATCATGATCATCGGTCCGATTGCAACGCACCAGTCGTAGTGCTTGCCCTCTTTTTCGATCAGATCCTGAAGACATACGGTGACCATACCCTTGCGCTGATAGGAACCATCGTCTGTGGTGATGTAAAGGTTGCATACGGATTTGAATTCATCCTCAAGGATGACAAGATCTTTATTCTTGGCGCCGATAATGACATCTGCGGTCACGCCGTGCTCATGGAGCCATTTAACCTGCGGATATACCGGTGCGGTGCCGACACCGCCGGCGATGAAGACAATGCTTCTCTTCTTGAGCTCTTCAATCGGCGTGTCGATCAGATCGGACGGACGTCCGAGCGGTCCGACAAAATCCTCGAAGGAATCGCCTGCTGTAAGCTCGGCCATTCTCCGTGTGGAATTTCCGATTGGCTGGAATACGATAGTAATCGTTCCGTTTTCCCGGTCGTAATCACAGATAGTCAGAGGAATACGCTCTCCTACTTCATCAACCTTGGCAATGATGAACTGCCCGGGCTGACAATGCTTTGCTACCATTGGCGCCTTAACTACCATACGGTAGATATTTGCGGCCAGGTTGTCTGCAGACAAAATCTTATACATGTTGTCCTCCTGATATAAAAATATATTCGCGCAATTCAAGTATATCATGATTCTTCATATACAATGATATCGTGACCACGCATCCTCACGGAAAACAGAAGCCTTCCGTAATGATCGGTATTAGATCATCTGGATCGGGATGCATCCGGAACGCCGCCGAAATGCATCAGAAGCAGATATCTGTAATAGTTTACCATAAATCAGAAACTTTGTGAGGCTTTTTTCGCAATTTGCAATGTACTTTATCACAAATGTATTGTTGTTCATGCATTCGCACAGCCTGACCGGTTTCGTTCGAGTACTCTTCGGCAGAATTATTACATGCCTTCCTGCACTTTTCCTGACTCGTTCAGTTTGAGTTCTCTTCGGCAGCTTTATCGCTCTCCTTTCCGGTACTTTCAGAACCGGTCTGTTCCCTGTTCTCCGAGTTTGCGGAAGAGGTTGATGAAGAAGCTTCCGGAGTCGGCGTGGCAGTCGGTGTCGGTGTTGCCGCCTCCGTTGGTGTCGGTGTGGCTACCGTCTCCGAATTATAGGCATTCACCGGGTTGTAGGTGTTGCTTGCCTCCTGTGTCGGTGTGGCAGTCGGTGTCGGCGTTGCTGTCGGGGTAACAACTGAGTAAATATAGGTTGCGGATGCCACCTTTCCGAGTTTTCCGTCCTTGCTGCACAGCACCGCGTAGAAGATATGTTCCCCCTGACGCATACTCACTGGTTTGGTATACTTGTTGCTGCTTTTGGTCGGTGTCTGGTCAAAGGCATAGTAACATGTATAACCATCCGGAACCGTAACCGTAATATGGGTGACATCAGTGTCTGTGTCATTGCCGGAGGAAGACGAAACCGATTCAGAACTGCTGCTCTTCCCCTTCACGTGCGTGTAGGTGCCAGATTCCGGTGTTATTTTTGGAGCGGAAGGAGTATCGAGCTCAATGCTGAATTCCTGACTGGAAGTCTCACTGGTGAGCCCCTTGTCTGTGACAACGATTGCCTTGACCGTTGTGGTTCCCTCCTTCAGTTTAAAGGAACCGGTATACTTTGAAGAGGAAAGATCCGGTGTGGAATCATCCGTTGTGTAGTAGATGGTTCCGCTGTCAGAGGACTCGATCGTTATGGTCTGGACAGCATCGTAAGTGCCGCCTTCAGGGGTGATGGTGGGCGCCTTCGGGAGGTAATTCTCATATTTCGCCAGTACCTTCTTGTTTTTGCAGTTCTTCAGCAGGGTGCGTATCGCGTCCGAGTTCCTGTCGGCGGTATATAATTTGATCAGAAGATCATATGCCCTGGTATAGTCGCCGTTTCCGGCAATCAGCTTTTCCAGAACAGACTCTGCGTCACTGTTTTTCTTCAAGGCAGCATAGATTTCTGCCTCCAGATAAAGCCCGTCGTCATTGTCAGCGTCGATTTTCAGAGCCTTTGTGATATAGGACAGGGCATCGTCATAATCGCCGATTTCATAGGAGCTCTGCGCTTTTTCATACTGATAGGCAAAGGACCCATGCTGTTTGCGGAGATGAAGCGATACCGATGTTATGATGACAGCGGCAGCAGCCGCGGCAATCAGCACAATCAGCAGGAGGATCTTGCGGCGGATCTGCTGCTTCCGTTTTTCGATCGCCTGTTCCCGTTCCATCTCTTCACGGCGTCTCTGTGCTTCATCCTCTTTTCTTTTTTTGTCTTCCTGAATCTTGCTTTCAATCGTGACATAGTCAGGCACGAGCTGTACCTCGTGTCCGCATACGGGGCAGATCAGTTCATCATCCGGAAATTGCGCGCCACAGTTTGTGCAAGTCCTCATTGATCAATTCTCCTCCAGGTAATTCTCAAATTGTTCCATCGACATCAAGACTTTGCGTGGTTTTGTTCCTTCTTCTTCTCCGACGACACCGGCATCACAGAGCTGATCCATGATCCTGGCAGCGCGGTTGAATCCGATCCGGAATGCCCGCTGAAGCATACCGATCGAAGCTTTATCCTTTTCAATAATCAGTTTTCCGGCATCCGTGAAATAGGAATCCGTGTCCATCGCGTCTCCGCTTGGACTGACAGATCCGGCGGCGTTTTTGTCGATTGCCTCCTGAATCTGCATCATGTTCTCCTGTGTAAAGTGCAGGACCTTGTGGTTCTCCTTTAAATAATTGACTACGTTTGCGATCTCTTCATCCGTCAGAAAAGCGCCCTGAATACGGGCGGGCTTCTGGTAGCCCTGCGGGTAAAAGAGCATATCACCCTTACCGAGAAGCTTCTCCGCACCATTCATGTCAATGATTGTTCGTGAATCAACACCCGAGGTTACGGAAAGAGCAATTCTCGAAGGCATATTTGCCTTGATTAGTCCGGTAATGACATTGACGGAAGGACGCTGGGTCGCGATGATCAGATGAATGCCACAGGCACGGGCAAGCTGAGCCAGCCGGCAGATCGCGTCCTCCACCTCATTCTGCGCGACCATCATAAGGTCCGCAAGCTCATCCACGACGATTACGATACGGAACATCTTCTTCGGCTTTTTACCGTTTTCATCCGGCGGCATCGCATCTACCTTTTCGTTGTAGCCTCTCAGATCGCGCACGCCCATCTCCGCGAATTTCTGGTAGCGGTCGGTCATCTCCGAGACGGCCCAGTTCAGAGCGCCCGCAGCCTTCTTCGGGTCTGTGACGACCGGGATCAGCAGATGCGGTATCCCGTTATATACGGAAAGCTCAACAACCTTCGGATCAATCATGATGAATTTCACCTCATCCGGTCTGGATTTGTAGAGGATACTCATGATGAAGGTGTTGATGCAAACCGATTTTCCGGAACCGGTGGCTCCGGCGATCAGCAGATGCGGCATCTTCGCGATGTCGGCGATCACCGGCTGTCCGGCGATGTCTTTTCCGACACAGATCGCGAGCTTTGATTTCGCCTTCCGGAAAGCCTCGGATTCCAGAAGCTCCCGCATGCTTACTGTGGTATTTGTCTTGTTCGGGACTTCGATCCCGATCGCGGCCTTGCCGGGAATCGGGGCTTCAATCCGCACATCGGTGGCGGCCAGGTTCAGCTTGATATCGTCCTGAAGACTCAGGATCTTGCTGACCTTTACGCCCATCTGCGGGGTCAGCTCATACTGTGTAACGGTCGGGCCGCAGCTGATGTGGTTGATGGTGACTTCCACGCCGAAATTATGAAGCGTCTGCTGGAGCTTTGCGGCTGTCGCCTTAAGATGCTCGTTCGAGTCGCCTCTCTGATTGGGCTTCGGGGGATTGAGCAGATCAATCGGGGGAAAAACATATTCCTCCGCGATCTCTTCGTCCTGTTCCGGGACCTGGATTTCTTCTGCGCCGCCTGCGGATGCCCTTGCCTTTCGGCCGCCCTTCTCTGGAGAAGTATTTATCTCTTTCGGATCTGCGTGTTCTTCCGGATTTACGTGCTCCTTCAGAACGCCGTTTCCCTTCGGATCCGTCTTCTGCCCTGTCTGTCCCTTTCCGTTTTCAGCAGAAGCGGTATCAACAGCCATGCCGCGTGATGGTCTGCCCGCGGCTTCATCGAAATGGTTTTCCTGACCGGCAGATGGCAGAAGAGACTCTCCTGCCGGTGCGGAGGAAGCTTGTATTCTGCCTGTTCCATTGCTGATGATGTCATCCGGAATTGCCTCAGGTGTAATCAGAAAATCATCTTCCAGGTTATCTTCGTCTTCAATGATCTCCCCGGTCTCAGGATCAAAGGAATGGTCCGGTTTATACCTGTTCTTGCTGCTTTTATTGGTATTGTCATCTGTTTTACGGATGGCCTTGTTATTGGTTTTGCTGTCTCCACTGCCGGTATTGCTGCTGTCCGGCGTCTGAGCGGTCTGCAGTTCCGAGATGATCGGCGCAAGAGAAGCCGCGTCAATGGTTGTCTTTGATACGGGCGCAGACAGCTTCGCAGCGGAATTCGGATCTCTGTCAGGATGCGGAATCGTCTGAGGCTCGACACGGCGGGCCATACGGGTTGTCTCCTCGGCCGCAGCCTGCCGTTCTCTGGTCTTCATGCGAAGCGCCGCCTCCCGCTCCTTTTTCGCGATCGCCGCATCTCTTCTTTCCTGACGGATCAGCCGGCGCTCTTCTCTCTCCTGTTCACGAATGTCGCGGGTGTCATAGAGATAATCGCTGCGGTCACGTATGAGCGAAAAAAGAGATTTCTGCGTAAGAAGAAGCGCAAAGATTACCAGCGCCAGGATCACAATGACATAGGCACCGATCATACCGAAGCCTTTTCCGAACAGCAGAACCAGTATTCCTCCGATGATTCCGCCTCCGGTGTGGTATCTTGAACACTCGCGGAAGATCTGCGCGGGTCCGGCGCTCTTCTCATATCCGCTGAGGATCAGCTGCGCAAAAGCACAGATAAAGATATACAGTCCCGACAGCGAGGTTACCCTTCGCGTGACATCCGGAGAAGCTGAGTTTGCCATCAGGAAAATCACCAGATAGAGAAGCAGAAAAGGAAAAATATATGCAGTGATTCCAAAAAGGCCGAATGCCAGCGATGCCAGAGCGGATCCGACCGGACCGGCGAGACCGATACAGGAAAGAAACAGAAGAATGCTGATGCCGAGAGTCAGGAGAATCCCGACGTCACGTCTGATTTCTGTTTCACGCTTCGCTTTGGCTTTCGTGGAATAACCGGATGTCCGGTATTGTGATGCGGACCCGCCGGATGTTCTTCCGGAGGAACGCCGTCTGGAGGAACCCGTTCCTGAAGTGCCCTTTCCAGAGGAACTTCTTCCGTATGCGCTCCCTCCGGATGATCTGCCCGACGAAGCGGAAGTCCTGGATGATTTCAGCTTCCCCGTCGCTGAAGTCTTCCGGACTCTGCTTTTTGCGGAAACGCCGGACGCGGTTTCCTGTCTCCCCTTACTACGTGCCAATGATTACACTCCTCTTATCCTTTGTCTCAGTGCAGGTATGCAATGATGGATAATACGCCTGCCGCCAGACAATAAACTGCAAAAAAACGATTTAAATTTCTGTTCAATAACCGGATTGTATAACGGAGTACCAGGTATCCGACCGCTGCAGCGACAAGTATCCCTGCGATACACGGTCCAATGCCGACGGTCTTCCCGACAGATACCGGCGACGGCCCCTCAAGAATCAGTCCGCCCAGAATCGACGGAATGCTGATCAACATGGCATACCGGATCGTGTATTTTCTGGAAAAACCAGCGAGACTGCATCCTGCCATGATCATGCCGATTCTGGACACCCCGGGAACCGCTGAAATTCCCTGGAATGCGCCGATGATTAAGGCGTCAGAATACTTCGTGCCTTTCGGTTTCTTCTTCCGGTCGTCCGAGAACGAGGATACCATCAGCATCAGTGCGGTAACCATAAATCCCATGGCGGTGATCAGAAGATTCCGGGCGCCGATTTCGGCGAAACGACGAAGAATCAGGGCGATCAGAAATGTCGGAATCATGGAAACCGCCATATACACCACAAGTCTGCGGTAAGCGGATTTCAGCATCGGACGGTATTCTCCATCCTCCGGATGTCCGAAGTTTTGCGCATAGGTGATCAGATTGAATATGCCGTCCCGGATGAGACCGGTGAGCGCGTTCCACAGACGGAGAAGATCATCCTTCAGAACGAGGCATACCGCTGCCAGAGTTCCGATATGCATCAGCGTCAGAAACTTCAGCGAAAGCCCGGTGCTGATTCCCATAAAACTGCCGGCCAGCACCAGATGTCCGGAGCTGCTGACAGGAAGAAAGGATGCAATACCCTGTATGCACCCCAGAATCATCGCCTGTAGAATAGACATCGTTTACTCCTTATTTGTTCAGAGTTATAAGAAACCGGTCCGAAAAAATCTGCAGGTCGGGACCGGTTTGTGATCATATCAGTTCAATTACTCCTCGTCGAGCTCACCGTCGAGGTTGGTGTACACATTCTGAACGTCATCGCTTTCATCCAGAAGATCCAGAATCCTCTGAAGCATCTTGCGGTCATTCTCATCCGTCAGCGCGGTCTTTGTCTGCGGAAGCATGACGACATCCGCCTCAGACATGACAATGCCCTTCTTCTCGAGAGCTTCCCGAACCGCAGAGAAATCATTCGGAGCAGTCAGGATCTCATAGTAATCTTCCTCTTCATTGAAATCTTCCGCGCCGCAGTCAAGAGCAAGCATCATGAGATCATCTGCGGAACCATCATAATCCTCTTTGCTGACGATGATCTGTCCCTTCTCATCAAACATAAAGGAAACACATCCGGGTGTTCCGACATTTCCGTTTCCCTTTGAAAATGCGCTTCTGACATCTGCTGCCGTGCGGTTCTTGTTGTCTGTAAGTGTCTGGACGATTACGGCAACTCCGCCGGGGCCGTAGCCTTCATAGGTGATGTGCTCATAGTTGTCCGCGTTCGCGGCACCTGCAGCCTTTTCAATACCGCGCTTAATGGTATCGTTCGGCATGTTGTTGGCCTTGGCTTTTGCGATTACATCACGAAGCTTGCTGTTGTTGTCCGGATCCGGTCCGCCCTCTTTCACGGCAATCACGATTTCACGGCCGATGATGGTAAAAATCTTGCCCTTAGCCGCGTCGTTCTTCTCCTTCTTGTGCTTGATGTTCGCAAACTTTGAATGTCCTGACATAAAATTTCACTCCTCATTAAATTGTAAATAGTATATGAATTCAGCGCCGTATACGGTAACCGGCCATGCTGTATACAACACCACAAGCTGTATGCAGAGTCCGGCGGTTTTCATAACTCGCGCTAATTTTAACATTACTTTAAAAATATATCACTGAATGGATGGATCGTCAACCGGCTGCAAAGAGAGTCAAATCGGCTCAACGCAAATACAAAGAGAGTCAAAGCGGCTGCAAAAAGAGTCAAAGCAGCAAAGAAGCAGAAAATTTCAGAGTTCTGTCTCCCTTTGAGGTGACAGCGGAAAAGGCGCGGCGCCGGTTCATCAGAGAAATTCGTGGATGAATTCGAGGATGTTTCCGGCAGTTGCGGAGGCCTCTGAATATTTCTCGGATGCCCGCTCTCCGCATTTTCCGTGAATGTAGACTCCGAGTGCGGCAGCGACACCGGTATAATCTCCGTGCTGCGCGGTCAGACCGGCGATGATTCCGGTCAGGACATCTCCGCTCCCGGCTGTGGATAGTGCGCTGTTGCCGGACCGGTTCAGGAAGCAGCTGCCATTCGGGAGCGCTGTGACCGTTGCGGCGTCTTTCAGAACCACCGTGTTGCGGACCTCCTCGGCAGCATGCCTTGCGATGCTGACGGCAGATGACTTGATATCTGAGGGAGCGATGCCGGTCAGACGGCTCATCTCACCAACGTGTGGTGTGAAAACGGAGGGAAAACGGATTTCCCGAAGGAGGTCGCTGTGCGCCGCAATGAGATTCAGCGCATCAGCGTCAAAAACTGCAGGTATTTTTCTTTCCTGATTCAGACGAAGGAATTCCCGCATAAGAGAAAGCGCCGTATCGCCGGTTCCAAGTCCTGGACCGATCAGTACAGTATCCGCCCATTTCATATCCGCTGCAAGCTGTGGAAAGTCTTTTGCGCCATCCCGGTATGTGGAAATGAGAGCTTCCGGGAACAGTGCGCAGATTGGTGTGCGGTTATTTTCTTCTGTGAAGATTTTCACCATTCCGACACCGGTCAGAAGTGCGGCCTTTGCGGAAAGATATGCCGCCCCGCAGATATTCCGCGATCCGGCGATGACGAGAATCTTCCGGAAGGTTCCCTTGTTGCCCGATTCATCACGCTTCGGGAGATATTCAAGATCACTGTGTTCGATGGTATACAGATGGCAGGCCTTCGTGATTTCTCTGGTAAGCGGAATTCCGATCTGCTTCACTTTGACCTTCCCGGCACAGGCTGCTCCTGGATAGATGTAGAGACCTGCCTTTCCGGTTGTGAACGTGACAGTGAGATCCGCACGGACAGCTGTCCCCATGATCACGCCGGAGTCGGTGTTGACACCGGACGGCATATCGACAGCGGCGACAGGAAGCTCGGAATGATTGATTCGGTCAATAAGTTCGGCATATATTCCGGTGATGTCCCGTTTCAGCCCGATCCCGAAAAGAGCGTCTATAATAAGAGAATAATCCTCCGGATGGAAATCCTCCAGTTCCGCGCCCGGTGTGCTGCGGGCGCGGATGACCGGGATCGGAAAACCCTCGATGATATGAAGCTGCTGTTTCAGCTGGTCACTGAATTTTTCCTCCGGTCCGGCAAGAAAAACCGTGCAGCTGTATCCTTCCTCGCAGAGAACGCGGGCCACAGCGACTCCGTCTCCGCCATTGTTTCCCGTTCCGCAGACGACGAGGATCCGATCCATGTCATACTGCCGTTTTTCAATTTCTGATGCACAGGCAAGTGCCGCCCGCTCCATGAGGACCATGGAAGGCATTCCAGCCGCGACAGCGCTTCGATCCGCGTCCTGATGCTGCCTTGCACTCAAGATCAGTTTCATTCTGTATCCTCCCTTTCTGCTGAAGAACAGCGCAATTCATGAGATCCGATAAACGTTCTCTTCACTGCTCCAATTCATGAGATCCGATAAACGTTCTCTTCTCTGCTCCAATTGATGAGATCCGATAACAATTTTCTTTTCCGTTCCAAAAAGAGCCCCCATCTACGCGAGGGGCTCTTATATCGTCTTGTATCGGCAGGTGTCTACTTCTCTTCGAGTGTCTTGAGGTTGTAGGACAGCCGCATCAGACTTTCGGACAGATGAACATTCTGAACAGCCACATTCTTCGGTACCACAAGGTTCAGATCGGTGTGCGCAAAATTCCAGATGGCGTGAATGCCGTTTTCGATCAGCATCTTGCTTACCTCAATGGCGTATTCCTTTGGGAGAGTCAGCGTCGCGATTTCGACATCATTCTCCCGGAGAAAGGATGGAATCTCGTCCGTCATACGGATTGGAACACCCCGGATGACCTTGCCCTTTAATTCGGGATTATTGTCGAAAAGTCCGATGATACGGAAACTGTTCTTCTCAAAGTTCGTATAATTCGCGAGAGCCTGTCCCAGATGTCCGACACCGATAATGATAATATTGTGTATGCGGTCCAGTCCGAGAATTTTGGCGATCTCCTCTCGAAGATACTGCACATTATAACCGTAGCCCTGCTGCCCGAAACCGCCGAAATTATTCAGATCCTGCCGGATCTGAGAGGCGGTCACCTTCATCTGCTGACTGAGTTCACCGGAAGAAATCCGCTCAACGCCGGCCTCCTGAAGTTCACCGAGATACCGGTAATAACGGGGCAGCCTCTTGATAACGGCTTTCGAAATTTCTTTCTGACTCATAATAAGAAAACCTCCTTGAAGCTACTACCATTATATGTAATTGTCTAATTTTTGTCAAAGTATTTCTCTTTTTCCCGGTGCCCTTGCTTTGTTGTTTTTTTTCGGTATAATTGGAAGGTAAATGCTCCGCCAGAGAAGCGGCGGGACGCAAACAGGAAAAGCTACGAATGTGTGAGGTGGACAGATATGATTCTCTCCTGTCAGAATATCAGCAAGACATTTGGATCAGAGGAAATCCTGAAGGATATTTCCTTTCATATTGAAGAAAGGGACAAGGCCGCTCTGATCGGCGTGAACGGAGCGGGCAAATCGACGCTCCTCCGGATCATTACCGGAGCTCTCAGCCCGGATACCGGAGAAGTCACCGTCACACACGGCAAGACCATGGGATATCTGGCACAGTACCAGGACATGGAATCCGATGAGACGATCTATCAGGAGGTCCGGAAGGCAAAGCAGGATATCCTCGATATGGAGCAGCGTCTGCGGGAAATGGAGCGCCGGATGGACACGGTCACGGGCGAAGAGGCCGTTTCGCTGATGAACCGCTATACAGAGCTGATGCATGAGTTTGAGCTCCAGAACGGATATGCGGCGGAGAGCGAGATCACAGGCGTCCTGAAGGGACTCGGATTTGAGGAAAAAGATTTTGACCGCCGTCTTGGCTCCCTCTCCGGCGGCCAGAAGACACGGGTCGTTCTGGGAAAGCTCCTGCTGACAAAGCCGGATATCCTGCTTCTCGATGAGCCGACCAACCACCTGGATCTCTCCTCCATCGAGTGGCTGGAGAATTTTCTTATCAATTATCCGGGAACTGTGCTCATTGTCTCTCATGACCGGTATTTCCTGAACCGCATCGTCACGCGGGTTATCGAGATCGAAAACGGAAGATCCATGAGCTTCGAGGGAAACTACAACGAATACAGCCGGAAGAAATCAATCGTGCGCAAGGCACAGTACAACGCATGGGCGAAGCAGCAGGCAGAAATCCGTCATCAGGAAGCGGTCATCACCAAGCTGAAGCAGTTTAACCGGGAGAAGTCAATCAAGCGCGCGGAATCCAGAGAAAAAATGCTCGATAAAATGGAGGTTCTGGAGAAGCCGCAGGAAGTCAGCGCGGATATGCGCATTGAGCTGAAGCCGAGGACGGAAAGCGGCAAGGATGTGCTCACCGTGGCCGGTCTGTCCAAGGCATTCCCGGGGCTTCTTCTCTTCCGTAATCAGTCCTTTGAGATCAAGCGTGGAGAGCGGGTCGCGATCATCGGTGACAACGGAACCGGAAAGTCCACCATACTGAAAATGATCAACGGTCTTCTGACGCCGGATGAGGGAAAAATCGTCCTCGGTTCCAAGGTCCATATCGGGTACTACGATCAGGAGCAGCAGCTGCTTGACCCGGAGAAAACAATCTTTCAGCAGATCGCCGACGACTATCCTACGCTGACCGAAACAGAGATCCGGAATGTTCTCGCTGCCTTTCTGTTTACCGGCGATGATGTATACAAAAAGATCTCTTCCATCAGCGGCGGCGAGCGCGGGCGTGTATCCCTGGCAAGACTGATGCTCTCGGAGGCAAATTTTCTGATCCTTGACGAGCCGACGAACCACCTGGACATCATCTCCAAGGAGATTCTGGAAGATGCCTTGAATGAGTATACCGGAACGGTGCTTTATGTGAGCCACGACCGTTATTTTATCAATCAGACGGCGACCCGCATTCTGGAGCTGACCAATCACACTCTGGTCAACTATATCGGCAACTACGATTATTACATGGAGAAAAAAGAAGAGCTGACGCGTGCCTATGCCTCCTCTCCCGCGTCTGACGGCGCGGGCGGAAAAGGCCCCGGCGGCGCAGGAACAGCTTCCCTCTCCTCTTCCGGCTCCGAATCAGGAGACTCCGGATCAGCGCCGGCCGGACAGACTGCCGCAGATGGAATTCCTGCGGCAGCCACGGATTCCTCCGGCTCCGGAAAACTGGACTGGAAAGCGCAGAAGGAGGAACAGGCGAGACTTCGGAAAAAGGAAAACCGGATCCGTAAAATTGAAGAGGAAATCGAGAAACTGGAGGCGAGGAACAAAGAGATCGACGAAGAATTTCTGAAACCGGAGACCGGAACGGACCTGCAGAAATGCCAGGAGCTCGCGAAGGAACAGAACGCGAACAACGACAGGCTTCAGGAACTCTATGAAGACTGGGAGACAGCTTCCGACGAGGAATGACCGGAATGAATTCTATAATGGCCCGAATGAAAAGATGATTGTGGAATACAGGAACAGCCGCTGTGCAGAACTCTGCACAGCGGCTGTTCCTGTTTCCGTGTAAGTATTTACAGCATGGAGTCCAGTGTGTCGCGGATGGCGAGGATGAAATCCTCGGAATTCAGCGTCTTCACATTCGGAAGTGTTGTGATTCTCGCGAGATCTCCGGTCATTTTTCCGGACTCAATGGTGGTGATGGTTGCCTTCTCAAGCTTATTCGCGAAATCGACAAGCTCCGGGAGCTTGTCCAGCTCTCCCCGTTTGCGAAGAGCGCCGCTCCATGCGAAAATAGTGGCCACAGAGTTCGTCGAAGTCTCCTCGCCGCGCAGATGCTTGTAATAATGTCTCTGAACGGTTCCGTGAGCAGCCTCGTACTCAAAATATCCGTGCGGGGATACCAGAACAGAGGTCATCATCGCGAGGGAACCGAAGGCGGAGGACAGCATATCACTCATGACATCTCCGTCGTAGTTTTTGCAGGCCCAGATGAATCCGCCCTCCGATTTCATGATCCGGGCAACCGCGTCATCGATCAATGTATAGAAGTAGGTGATGCCGCAGGACTCAAATTTTTCCTTGTAGTCGTTGTCATAGATCTCCTGGAAGATATCCTTGAAGCGGTGATCATAGGTCTTGGAAATCGTGTCCTTTGTGGCAAACCAGAGATCTTCCTTTCTGGAGAGCGCAAAATCAAAGCAGCTTCTGGCAAAGCTTGTGATGGAATCATCCAGGTTATGTGTGCCCTGTACGACACCCGGTCCGTCAAACTTGTGAACCAGCTCTGTCTTCGTGATTTCACCGTCGTCGGAGGTATACACCAGTTCAACCTTACCTGCCTTCGGAACACGGATCTCTACGTTGCGGTAGACATCTCCGTAAGCGTGACGGGCGATGGTGATCGGCTTTTTCCAGCAGCGGACTACCGGTTCAATTCCCTTTACGATAATCGGTGTGCGGAACACGGTGCCGTCCAGCATGGCACGGATGGTTCCGTTCGGGCTCTTCCACATCTCCTTGAGATTGTATTCCTTAACGCGCGCGGCATTCGGTGTGATGGTCGCGCACTTTACGGCGACGCCGTATTTTTTTGTCGCCTCGGCGGAATCTCTGGTGACCTGGTCGTTCGTCTCATCGCGGTGCTTCAGCCCGAGGTCATAGTACTCGGTCTTGAGATCAATATACGGAGTGAGCAGATCATCTTTGATCATCTGCCACAGGATCCGGGTCATCTCATCTCCGTCCATTTCAACGAGAGGCGTCTTCATCTGAATTTTTCCCATTATATTGTACCTGCCTTCTATTTCGGATTCTTTCGCGATATTCTGCGGGGTGCATCCTGCGCGTTCCGTTTACACGGCATGTCGCAGGATGCGTATTCTGTGCGTTCCGTTCATGCGGTATCCGGAGAGATGCGTGCGCTGAATCCGGTTTCGCATCCCTCTTGCCTGTGTCTGTCCCGGAATCATCGTCCGTGAAGATTCCTGACGGATCCTTCGTTATTACATGGACTTGATACGATCAATCGCCTCCACGGTCTTCTCATAGGTGCCGAATGCCGTCAGACGGAAGAAGTGTTCGCCGCTCGGACCGAATCCGGAACCTGGTGTTCCGACGACATGAACATCTTCGAGAAGATGATCGAAGAAATCCCAGGAGGTCATGTTGTCCGGTGTCTTAAGCCAGATATACGGAGCGTTCACTCCGCCGTATACAGTGTATCCGGCATCCTTCAGTCCGTCATAGATGACACGGGCGTTCTTCTGATAATAGCTCACCTGCTCGCGGATTTCCTTCTGCCCTTCCGGTGTGAAGACGACTGCGCCCGCCTTCTGAATGATGTAGGGAGCGCCGTTGTACTTGGTGCCGTGGCGTCTTGCCCAGAGATCGTGGAGAGAAACGCCGTCCGCATCACGGAGATCCTTCGGAACAACAGTGAAGCCGAGACGGACACCGGTGAAACCGGCATTTTTGGAGAAGCTGCGGATTTCGATGGCACAGGTCCTCGCTCCGTCACACTCATAGATCGAATGGGGAACATCCTTCTCTGTAATGTATGCCTCATAGGCGGCATCGTAGAGGATGACGGCTCCGATCCGGTTTGCGTAATCCACCCACTCCTGAAGCTGAGCCTTGCTGATGGTCATTCCGGTGGGGTTGTTCGGATAGCAGAGGTAGATGATATCCGGATTTTCCTTCGGAAATTCCGGTGTGAAATTGTTGGCTTCGGTACAGGGCATATAGATGAAATTGGAGTATCTCTGCTCGGAAGGAATCCACTCGCCGGAGCGGCCTGCCATGACGTTGGAATCCACATATACCGGGTAAACCGGATCGCAGACGGCAACCTTCGCGTCCTCACTGAAAATTTCCTGAATGTTGCCGGAATCGCTCTTGGCTCCGTCCGAAACAAAGATTTCATCTGCGCTGATCTCACAGCCTCTTCCCTTGTACTCACCTGCAATGGCGTCCCTGAGGAAAGCATATCCGAGATCCGGAGCGTAACCGTGGAAGGTCTCCTTCCTGCCCATCTCATCTACAGCCTTGTGAAGCTCGTCGATAATGACCGGAGCAAGCGGCTGTGTGACATCGCCGATCCCGAGACGGATGATATTCGCATCCGGGTTGGCCTCGGTATAAGCCGCGACCTTCTTCGCGATGGTGGAAAAAAGATAGCTTCCCTGAAGTCGGAGGTAATTCTGATTTGCTTTAAACATCGGTTATTTCTCCTCTCTGTATTTTAATGCGGCGGCTACAAATCCGCGGAACAGCGGATGCGGGCGGTTTGGACGGCTCTTGAACTCAGGATGTGCCTGGGTTCCGATATAGAACGGATGATCCTCTTTCTTAAGCTCGATCATTTCCACAATGTGGCCGTCCGGTGAAATACCGGAGAGCACCATGCCGGCGTCCGTGAGCGGCTTGCGGTAGTCGTTATTGACCTCATATCTGTGTCTGTGACGCTCGTGAATCAGGCTGGATCCATACAGCTCTCTCGCGATGGTGCCTTCCTTCAGCTCACAGGGGTAGGAACCGAGTCTTAAGGTGCCGCCAAGATCCGTGACATCATTCTGATCGGGCATAAGGGCGATCACCGGATGCATGGTGTCAGGATCAAGTTCAATGCTGTGGGCGTCGTGATATCCGCACATATTCCTTGCGTATTCGATGATTGCAACCTGCATTCCGAGACAGAGACCGAGGTAAGGAATCTTGTGTGTCCGTGCATACTCTGCGGCAGCAATCATTCCGTCAACGCCTCTGCCGCCGAAACCGCCGGGAACAATGACGCCATCTACATCACCAAGAACCTCAGCCACATTGTCCCGATTCAGCTTCTCGGAGTCGACCCAGGTCAGATCTACCTCCGCGCTGTTCTTGATTCCGCCGTGCTTTAACGCCTCGACAACGCTCAGATAAGCGTCATGAAGGGCAATGTACTTCCCGACGAGGGCTATGGTGACATGGTGCTTCAGATTCCGGAGGGACTCTACCATATCGGTCCAGTCGGAGAGATCCGGCTCCGGGTCTGAGAGATGCAGACATTCAAGCACAACGTCGGCCAGATTCTCCTTCTCCATGGCAAGCGGCGCCTCATAGAGATATTCCACGTCCAGATTCTGAAGAACATGGCTGCTCGGAACATTACAGAACAGGGCAATCTTGTCCTTGAGCCCCTGACTGAGCGGGTACTCGGAACGGCATACCAGAATATCCGGCATGATTCCGATGCTCTGCAGAGCCTTTACAGAAGTCTGCGTCGGCTTGGTCTTCAGCTCTCCGGAAGCCTTCAGATAAGGAATCAGGGTGACATGGATCATGATGGCGTTTTCATGGCCGATATCATGCTGGAACTGACGGATCGCCTCAAGGAACGGCTGGCTCTCGATATCGCCGACCGTGCCGCCGACCTCGATGATGGCGATCTTCTCTTCATCCTCTGTCTTCGCGCGGTAGAACCGGCTTTTGATCTCATTGGTGATATGAGGAATAACCTGAACTGTACCGCCGCCGTAATCGCCGTGGCGTTCCTTCTGCAGAACGGTGGAATATACCTTACCGGTGGTCACGTTGGAATTGTGATCAAGGTTCTCGTCGATAAAGCGCTCATAATGCCCCAGATCAAGATCGGTTTCTGTTCCGTCGTCGGTGACGAAAACCTCACCGTGCTGGATCGGGTTCATGGTTCCCGGATCCACATTGATGTAGGGATCAAACTTCTGCATGGTGACACTGTAGCCTCTGGCCTTCAGAAGCCTTCCCAGTGAAGCAGCCGTAATTCCCTTTCCAAGGCCGGATACAACGCCGCCGGTTACAAAAACATATTTAACAGACATTCACTCCTCCTCCTGCCGGGCATGCGTGCCGCAGCGTATATATGGTTGCGCCCCTTTCCGCGAAGCCAGAAATATTTATGGCGCCGCCTGCAGCAGGGCTGTTTATTGATCAATTGGACGGTATCAGGCACCTCGCCGATGCTCAGCTGCCTTCAAAGGCATCGCGGATCTCATGGTCCGGAACCTCCATGGGATAGTTGCTGTCAAAACATGCCTTACAGATCGGAAGGTCGCCCACCATGTCCTGAAGCTCGCCGATCTGCATATACCCCAGCGAATCTGCGCCGATGCGCCGGCGGATTTCCTCTGTGGAATTCTGCGAAGCGATCAGCTGCTTGTTGGACGGCACGTCAACACCGAAATAGCAGGGATGAAGAAATGGCGGTGAACTGATCCGCACATGAACCTCCGTCGCTCCGCATTTCTTCATCGTGTGAATCAGATTGGTGATCGTGGTGCCACGGACAATCGAGTCATCTACAAGAACAACTCTCTTTCCCTTAATGACGGACTTTATGACACTCAGTTTGATCTTGACGCTGGATTCACGCTCATCCTGACTGGGCTTGATAAACGTCCGGCCAACATAGCTGTTCTTGTGAAAAGCAATGCCGAACGGTATGCCGGACTCCATCGCGTAGCCCTGTGCGGCTGCCAGTCCGGAATCGGGTACGCCGACAACGATATCTGCGTCTACGGGGTAGGTCTTTGCGAGAGATGCGCCCCCGCGGATTCTCGCGTCATAGACGGCGATGCCGTCAATCTTTGAATCGAGACGGGCAAAATAGATATACTCGAAGATGCAGCGCGCCTGCTTCTCTCTCGGAATGACGCAATCCATGAACTCGGAATGAATCTCTCCGTTCTTATCGATGGTGACGATCTCACCCGGCTTCACGTCGCGGATAAATTCCGCGTCAATGGAATGAAGAGCACAGCTTTCGGAGGCAAGAATGTAAGCCCTGTCTCTCTTTCCGATACACAGCGGACGCAGTCCCCACGGATCCCGGACACCGATCAGCTTGCGCGGGCTCATCATGACGAGTGCGTAAGCGCCTCTGAGCTGTGTCACAGCCCTTTTGACCGCAACCTCAATGCTCGGCGATTTGACCCGCTCCCGGGCAATGCAGTAGGCAATGACCTCGGAATCAATGGTCGTGTGAAAAATCGCGCCGGTGTTCTCCATCTGTTCCCGAAGCTCATAGGCATTGACAAGGTTTCCGTTATGCGCCAGAGCGAGCGAACCCTTGATGTAATTCAGGACAAGCGGCTGTGCGTTGTTCACGTTGAGCGCGCCGGAAGTGGAATAACGGACATGGCCGACACCGATGTTCCCCTTCAGGTTCTGAAGCTCATCCCCCTTAAACACCTCGTTCAGGAGCCCCAGTCCGCGGTAGGAATTCACACGTCCTTTCGGCCCGTTGGTATTGGACACCGCGATGCCGCAGGACTCCTGTCCGCGGTGCTGCAGAGCTTCCAGACCGAAATAGATGGTCCTGCTGACATCTCCGCCGTCCGGATCATAGATTCCGAACACGCCGCACTCCTCTTTTAAGCCTGATTCATAATTTGTCATCAGCTTCCTCCAGTTTCTGCTGTGTGAAAAGTGAATAGCAAAAATAAAACCACTCTATTATACTACATATTCTCTGCGGAGTAATCGCACAAGTTCGCTAAAATGCAAAAATGGATCAACCGAAAGAAAAGCATATTTTACAAACGAAAAACTCACCCTCCGCCGGGGAAGGAAAGATCCCCCGCAGACAGTGAGTCAGAACTTATGGAGCGACTCCCAGACAGGAAAGCGCGAGATTCAAGGATTCTCTCACCGCCTGTCTGCGTACCTCGTTTCTGGATCCTGTGAAATTGTATTTTCTGACCTCGCATCTGCCGTCAAACCAGCAGCCGAGATAGACAAGACCTGCCGGAAATTCCTCTGTTCCACCCGGACCGGCCACACCGGTGGCGGAAAGGCAGAGATCCGCTTTGGCCGTCCTGGCACCGCCCTTTGCCATCTGTCGGCAAACCTGAGGGGAAACTGCCGTGTATTTGCGCAGCGTCTTATTTTTCACTCCCACGAGCTTGTGCTTCGCCTCGTCGCAGTACGTGATAAAAGCCTCCTTCAGTACATCCGATGCGCCGGGCACATCGATGATTCCGGAAGCAATGCCTCCTCCGGTACAGGACTCCACCGTTGTGATCAGAAGCCTGCGCTCCCGGAGAACTGCCACCAGTCTCTCCGCAGCGGAAGAATATCCGGTATCATCCATATTATCTGTGGAAATACTATCTGTATTATCCGTGGAAACAGTGTCTGTATTGTCCATGGAAAGATTATCCGTATTATCCGCGGAAATACTATCTGTATTATCCGTCGAAACATTATCCATACCCCTAGAGGATTTTTTTTTCGCAACAGCATCATCAAGATGATTCATACCGGGATTTCTCAGGCCTCCTCTACAGTCCGCTCTTCTTTCAAAGAGACAGAATAATCTCTCATAAACGACACAGAATGATCTCTTATTAATGACACAGAATTATTTCTGATTGCCGAGTACCGCCTTGTTCTTGATCAGATAATCCAGAAGAGAAATGACAGTGAGCACAGTCGCGATGACAATCAATACGATCTCAAACATTCTCCACGAAGGAATGTTCAGCAGAATCACAATGATCATGACCATCTGTGAGATCGTCTTCGCCTTGCCCCAGTAGCTGGCGGCTATGACAATACCATTGTCCGCGGCGACCAGACGGAAACCGCTGATGATAAACTCCCTTGCGATGATGATGACCACGACAAATGCAGGGATCTCACCGGATCCGGCAAACAGAATAAGAGCCGTGCAGACCAGAAGCTTATCCGCCAGAGGATCCATGAACTTTCCAAAATCCGTGATCAGGTTATATTTTCTGGCAATGTAGCCGTCGGCAGTATCTGTCAGACTGGCCGCGATGAAAATAATCAAAGCGATATATCTGGCCCAGTTCTGAGGAAGATACATAAAGATCACGAAGAAAGGAATCATAACCATCCGAAGACAGGTCAGCTTGTTGGGTAAATTCATATCGTTTTCCTCCCTCATCCCTCTGATTTGCTCAGAAGATCCATGGTATCCTCGTCGATCAGTTCACCAATCAGATCATATTCGAGAGCGCCGGTCACGGTCGCCTTCACAAAATCCCCGGTATTCAGCGTTTCCGGAGTCTGAATGAAGATCAATCCGTCAATGTTCGGCGTATCCGCGTAGGTGCGGCCGACATAGGCATTTTCATCGCTCATGTAGCCCTCGATGAAGACATCCAGCGTGCGGCCGATCAGATTCTCATTCCGCTGCTTTGATACCTCCTGCTGCAGAGTAAGAAGACGGTCCTGTCTGTCTTTCCGGATTTCTTCGTCGATCTGACCGTCAAAAGATGCGGCAGGTGTTCCCTCTTCCTGAGAATACGTGAAAACACCGAGACGGTCAAACTTCATCTCGCGGATAAAATCACAGACCTCTTCATGCTGCTCCTCGGTCTCTCCCGGGAAACCGGTGATCAGAGTGGTTCTGAGCGCGATGTCCGGAATCTCGAGGCGAAGATTTTCAATGATCCGCACCAGATCATCATGGCTGGTTCTGCGCCCCATCCGCTTCAGGATCTCGTCATTGGAATGCTGAATCGGAAGATCCAGATAATGGCAGACCTTCGGAAGTGTCTTCATCGCCTGAATCATCTCCGGGTAGATCTCTTCCGGATAGCAGTACAGAATCCGGATCCATCGGATTCCGTCGATTTCAGAAAGCTTCTCTAGCAGGATATGAAGAGACTTCTTTCCATACAGATCGATTCCGTACCGGGTCGTCTCCTGCGCCACGAGAATCAGTTCCCTCACTCCGTCCTCCGCGAGCTGACGCGCCTCCCGGATCAGATCCTCCATGGGAACACTCCGGTAGGGACCCCGCATTCCCGGGATCGCGCAGTAGGTGCAGTGCTTGTCACAGCCCTCGGCGATTTTCAGGTATTCATAAAAGCCTCCGGTTGTCATGATCCGTTTATCCGCGTCTTCCGGAATCCCGTTCAGGGGCTCCAGAATCGACGGCCGTATCCCGTTTCCGACCTGAAGAATCGCATCCTCGATCTTGTTGTAGCTGTTCGTTCCGATGATCGCGTCAACCTCGGGGATCTCGTCCAGAACCTCCTGACGGTAGCGCTCCGCCATGCATCCGGTGACAATCAGCGCGGTGCAGCGACCCTCGGTCTTATACCGGGCCATATCCAGGATCGTCTGAATGCTCTCTTCCTTTGCGGAATCGATAAAACAGCAGGTATTGATAATGATAATATCCGCCTCGGTCTCGTCGTCCGTCATCTCGTAGCCATGACCGGCAAGCTTGCCGAGCATGCGCTCGGAATCCACAAGATTCTTGTCGCAGCCAAGAGAGATAAATAAAATCTTCATTGAATTATTCGGCTGCGTCATCATCTTCCTCTTCATGCGGGAGAATATTGACCTTTCCCTCATAGAGCTCATCCACAGCTATGGAGAGCGGCTTTCTCTCTTTTCCGTTCCGGTCAACAGCCGCAACCTTCGGCTCGGCACCGTCAATCAGCTGACGCGCGCGCTTGGAGGTCGCAAGGACGATGGAATAACGGCTTGTGACAAGCGGCGCTTCCTCCTGATCCTGACCCTTGTTAATCTTCTCAATCATTTCCACATAGGAAGGATGTATCATTTTCTGTGCTCCTCTCTCTCTTTCAGCTCTCCGCGGATCTCGCGGATAAAATCTCTCTGATGACTGGTCTGCAGATGCTGCGACTGAATCAGCAGATGCAGCTGATCGACACATTCCTCAACGGTATCATTCACCAGAATATAATCATAATGTTCCATGCTCTCAGCTTCCTCGACCGCCCGGGCCATCCGCTGCTGAATCACTTCCTGCGTTTCCGTCCCTCTGCCGGTGAGCCGTCTCTCCAGCTCTTCGGCGCTCGGAGGCGTTACGAAGATCAGCACGGTATCAGGCCGCTTTTTCTTGACCTTCAGAGCACCCTGAATCTCGATCTCCAGGATGACATCCTTTCCAAGGTTCAGCTGCTCATCCACATATGCCGCCGGTGTTCCATAGGAATGGTTTACATAGCGCGCATACTCCAGAAATTCATCATTTCTGATCATCCGGGAAAATTCTTCCTCGGTCTTATAGAAGTAGTCAACGCCGTCCCTCTCGCCCGGTCTCGGGCTTCTGGTTGTCGCCGACACAGAAAGCGCGTAATTATCATATTTCTCCAGGAGCCTCTTCATCAGAGTTCCCTTCCCGGATCCGGAAAAACCGGAAAGAATCACCAGTATTCCCTTGCTCATGACAGATCATCGGTCCTTTCATCAGATAAATCATTAGAAAAATCACTGCCGGCGTTGAAACGGCGCGTTATTGTTTCGGGCTGCAGAGCGGACAGAAGAATCCTGCCGTCCTCCAGGACCAGAACCGCCTTGGTTTTGCGTCCCTGACTCGCGTCAATCAGAAGCCCGTTATCCCGGGCGTGTGACACCATGCGCTTGATCGGCGCTGCCACCGGACTCGCGACGGCAAGAACCTTGTCGGTATTCACCGCGTTTCCAAAGCCGATATTGATCAAACGTGCCATAAAACACCTCCGTGCCCTGCACTTTCAGGCTTCTTGCATTATATCCTTGCAGTACAAAAAAAACAACAGAAAGATATAAGCACCCGCGCCATGTTCCGGGAGATCACTCCACGTTCTGCACCTGTTCGCGGATCTTTTCAATACCGGTCTTCAGATCCACACCAGTATTCGAGGTTTCCAGATCGTTTGCCTTCGAGAGAATGGTATTCGCCTCCCGGTTCATCTCCTGTGCCAGAAAATCGAGCTTTCTCCCGATTCCGGTTCCGAGGATAAGCGTGTCCCGCATATTCTGGATGTGACTCTTCAAACGGACCGTTTCCTCATCGGTGCAGATCTTATCCGCAAACAGAACCACTTCTGCCGCGATGCGGCTTTCATCGATCTGGGAATCCTCAAGCAGATCTCTGGTTTTCTCTTCCAGACGATTGCGGTATTCCGCGATAATCATGGGCTCCCGTTCAATGACCTTGTCCACATCCGCTTCCAGCTCATCGAGCTTGGACAGAAGATCTCTGCGGAGATTCTCCCCCTCCAGATTGCGGGAATGCCGGAAGTTCTCCGCTGCCTCGCGGATGACGTTCTCCAGATCCTTCCAGAGTTCATCCTCGTCCATCTCCTGCTCTTCCATTGTCAGAACATCGGGAAGATTCATCATCTTTGAAACCGTGAGATCATTCGGAATCGAGAAGTCTCTCTCGATCTCCTCCGCAAAGTTCATATACTGCTTTGCAAGCTCCGGGTGGTACTTCAGAGTTGCGTTGCCCTCTGTGAAATCCTCATAGGTGATAAAAATATCGATCTTGCCCCTCTGCGCGTATTCCTTGATCAGTGTGCGGATCTTCGATTCAAATGCGCTGAACTTTTTCGGGGCTTTGACATTCAGTTCGAGAAAGCGATGATTAACCGATTTCAGTTCAACGCTGATTTTCCATCGGTCATTCTGGGCTTCCGCCCGGCCAAAGCCGGTCATGCTGTAAATCTTTTCGGACATATCCTCTTTACCTTTCGGGTAATCTTCCTTGCACATATTTGTGCGCCGTTATATGCAAAAAACATGTATGCAATCTTCTCGCTCTTTTCCAGCGCACAAATTGTGTGCCGTCACATGCCAAAAACGGATGCGGGCGTTCCGGCTGCTGTCGCACAGATCTGTCCGTGCGGCCGCGTCCGTATCTGAACACACAAATACAGGTTAAGTATAAGTCAATTCCCGCTGTTGTGTCAAATTGTATTCGGATTACCGAAAATAGACAGGTGTATTGTCAGGCCTCTTCAATGAGACGGTTCATCATATTCAGAACCCGCTTCTTGTCGGCGCTCCACAGCGGCGCGAGGAGAAGCTTCTTCGGTCCGTCCCCGGTTAACCGGTGGATGACAATCTCCGGCGGAAGGATCTTCAGACATTTTACGACGAGCCTGCAGTATTCCTCCATATCCGGGAGCGGAAAGGGATGGATCCGATATTCCTCCGCCAGACGGGTGCCCTTCAGAATATGAAGAAGCTGCAGCTTCACTCCGTCCGGAAGCGGGCTGAGAGACGAAAGATACCGGACGGTCTGCAGCATCATCTCCTCCGTCTCTCCAGGAAGCCCCAATATGACATGAACGATTACCGTAAGTCCCGCATCCTTCAGGCGGCGGTAGGCATCCTCGAACACCGGGAGACTGTACCCACGGTGAATACGTTTTGCGGTTTCTTCATGTATGGTCTGAAGACCGAGCTCGACCCAGACCGGTTTCCGTTCGTTTAGTCTCTTCAGCATGGATATTTTGTCGTCCCCGAGGCAGTCCGGTCTTGTGCCGATTGACAGACCTGCAATTTCCGGCTGCTCCTCCGTCTCCGAGAAGATACGTTCAAGTCTTCGGGTATCTCCGTACGTATTGGTAAAGGACTGGAAGTAGCCGATAAACCTGCGGTCTTCCATTGCCAGAGTCTTCGGGAGCTTCGGATCAATTCTCTTCCTGGCCGCCGCAATCTGCTCTCTTACCGGAGCGGGATCCGCGGCAAAATCGCCGGAACCGCCTTCCGAACAGAACGTACAGCCTCCGAATCCAAGAGTCCCGTCCCGGTTCGGACAGGTGCATCCCGCCGAAAGGGACAGCTTGTAAATTTTCTGACCATAGGTCTTCTTTAATTCTTCAGATATTCTTCTTATCTTCATCTTTTCATCACACCCCTGCGATATTCTTTGCGTATGCGTGCGGGCTGACAAGACCAGCTGTCTGTGTGGATCCAACATTACCCGGAGATATTCTTTGCATATGCGCAAATTCTGACACATTAACGCGGGCGAGGCAGTTGGATTTCTTTCGTTTGTTGTGTATAATATGCTGTAAACCCTTACGTTCCGCAAGCTGGGCGCGGCAAACTGTGTATGTTGCGGATTGTCCTGCGGTTTGCAAGCGGGGCGCGGCAATCGTATAAACAGCGAAGTGCTCTGTGCTTTGCAATCAGAACACAACAACAGAAGAATGATGAGTACCCTGCGGTGCCCGTTGGTATAAAGCCTGCGCGTCGCTGACAGGAATTCGAGGAATCAATATGGCTTTAGACGGTATCACAATATCAAATATCCGCTCCGAGCTGGAGCATACGCTTGCGGGAGGACATATATCGAAGATCATTCAGCCCGAGCCGGATGAACTGATCTTCACGATAAAAAATAACGCGAAGACTTACCGGCTTCTTCTGTCGGCAAGTGCTTCTCTTCCGCTGGTCTATATCACGTCTTCCGGGAAGCAGGCGCCGATGAACGCGCCGAATTACTGCATGCTGCTGCGGAAGCATCTGGCCGGCGGACTTCTCGAATCGGTCACCCAGCCCGGACTGGAGCGTGTGCTCTCCCTGAATGTCCGGCACAGAGATGAGCTCGGAGATCTCCGGAGCTGGCGTCTGGTCATCGAGCTCATGGGAAAGCACAGCAACATCATCCTGATCAGCGATCAGAACAAGATTGTGGATTCTATAAAGCGGGTATCCTTCAATGTCAGTTCCGTCCGCGAGGTTCTTCCCGGAAGGGATTACTTCATTCCGGAGACACAGAACAAAAGAGATCCGCTCGACATCAGCGAAGAGGATTTCAGCAGAGTCGTTTTTTCAAAGGATGCGCCTGTCATGAAGGCGGTCTACGGCGGTCTGCGCGGCATCTCCCCCGTCATGGCTGAGGAAATCTGTTGCCGGGCCGGCATTGACAGCGACGCTTCCGCCTCGGAACTTCAGGATGCGGAACGGGTACATCTGTATCATACCTTCTCACGAATGATGGACGATGTAAAGAACGAAAAATTTGAGCCGGCAATCTATTATAAAGGAAAAGATCCCTTCGAGTATGCTTCTGTTCCGCTGACGCAGTACGGAAATCTCAGGAAGGAAGGCTTCGATACCATTTCATCACTGTTGGAACAATATTACGCGGAGAAGGAACTCAGAACCAGGATCCGGCAGCGTTCCATTGATCTGCGGAAGGTCGTTCAGACAAGTCTGGAGCGAAGCGGACGGACCCTGCAGCTTCAGGAAAAACAGATGCATGATACCGAAAAGCGGGAGAAATATCGCATATACGGAGAACTTCTGAATACCTATGGATACAGCCTGACGCCGGGAGCGAAGGAACTGAAGGCAGTCAATTATTATAACAACGAACCCACCACGGTTCCGCTGGATCCGACAATGACTGCTGCACAGAACGCGAAGAAATATTTTGACCGTTACAACAAGCTCAAGCGAACCGCAGAAGCACTGGAGCAGCGGATCAAGGGCACAGAAGCGGATGTGGAGCATCTCGAGAGCATTGCGACATCTCTGGAGATCGCCCGCGACGAAAAGGATCTGCAGGAAATCCGGCAGGAGCTGGAAGACTACGGCTATCTCCGCCATCACGGACCTTCGGGAAGAAAGAAAAAGCAGGAGGCCGCACAGCCTCTGCACTACCTTTCGTCTGACGGCTTTGATATGTACATTGGAAAAAATAACTTCCAGAACGAAATGGTTACCTTCAAAATCGCCTCCGGCAGCGACTGGTGGTTCCACGCGAACGACATTCCGGGCTCCCATGTGATTGTCAAAGCAAATGGAAAAGAGCTCCCGGACCGCACCTTTGAAGAGGCAGGCAGACTTGCCGCCTACTACTCCAAGGCAAAAAATGCGCCAAAGGTAGAAATCGATTACACGCTTCGGAAGAATCTTCACAAGCCCAACGGGGCAAGGCCGGGATTTGTTCTGTACCACACGAACTACTCGCTTATGGCCGAACCGGATATTTCCGATTTGAGGGAGGTATAGCGGTTCCTTTTTTCGAGCACGAAGCATTAACGTTTCCTTCGAGAGCATGTGGCTCGGAATCACAGCAGGATAACCTCCAGTTTGTGGCACTGGTTTTCAGATAACTGTTAATTGGGAAAGTATAATTATTCATTCAGATTTTCGAATCATTTGAATAAGGGGATATCATGGCAGATACAAAGAAATTGCTCTCTTCTTCCTCTAAGAGGGGACGAAAAAAGGGCAGATCGACGGCAAATATCGGCTTTGACCAGCCGGTCCGTACAAAACTGAAGCATCGATATATGGCGGACATCCAGACCGGACTGACGAAGGAACAGGTTGAGGAATATACCAGACACGGCTGGGACAACCGGTCGGTCGCACCGCCTTCGAAGACGGTAGGACAGATCATCAAGGGAAATACGCTGACTTATTTTAACGGAATATTTCTGCTGCTCTCCGTACTCCTGATTATCGCCGGCTCGTATCGTGACCTGTCCTTCCTGCCGATCATTATCGCGAATGCAATGATTGGTATCGTGCAGGAGATCGCAGCCAAAAATACGCTGGACAAACTGAACGTCCTGAACGCTCCAAAGGCAAAAGTCGTCCGTTCCGGCAAGATCAGAACAATTCCGGCGGAAAAGCTGGTCCTCGACGACATCGTTATTTTTTCCGCGGGAAATCAGATTCCCGCAGACGCCGTTATTGTGGACGGACAGGTGAAGGTCAACGAATCCCTGTTGACCGGTGAATCGGATGAGATTTCTAAGAAACCGGGCGACAAGCTGATGTCCGGTTCCTTCATTGTATCCGGAAGCTGCTATGCCCGACTGGAAAAAATCGGCGAGGACTCCTATATCAACAAGCTGACGACCCAGGCAAAGGCAGCCAGGGAGGGAGAACAGTCGGAAATGATCCGTTCGCTGAACCGGATCGTTATGATCGCCGGCATCAGTATTGTCCCGATCGGAATTCTCCTGTTCTATCAGTCCTACTGGCAGCAGGGGCTCGAGCTTCAGGAAAGCATCACTTCCATGGTAGCGGCCGTGATCGGAATGATTCCGGAAGGTCTCTATCTGCTCTCCAGCGTCACCCTTGCGGTCAGTACCGGAAGACTCGCGCTGAAAAAGGTTCTGGTGCACGATATGAAGTGCATCGAGACACTGGCAAGAGTTGATGTTCTCTGTGTCGATAAGACCGGAACAATCACCGAGAACAAGATGCTGATTAACGACGTCATCACACTCCCGCCGTATGAGGAGGACGCGACGATACCGGCCATCGAAGAACTGTTGAGCGACTTTTCGGCGGCTCAGAAGGCGGACAACATCACGATGCAGGCGATGAAGGATCATTTCACCAGCACCTCGGGCGCACGTCCGCTCGCTGTGACCGGGTTCTCCTCCGCCTGGAAGTATTCCAGCGTCACCTTCCAGAGCGGCGCGTATGTGCTCGGCGCACCGGAGTTTGTCCTGAAGGAGGACTACCACCTGTATCAGGACACCATTGAGGAGCAGAGCCGGAAGGGCTATCGTGTGCTTGTGTTCGGAAAATATCAGGGAACGCCGGATGGAAACGAGCTGACCGGGAAGGTTACCTCGCTCTGTCTGGTTGTCGTGAAGAACAAGATCCGGAAGGATGCGGATAAGACCTTCCAGTTCTTCCACCGCCAGAATGTAGAGGTCAAGGTCATCTCCGGAGATAATCCGGTAACGGTATCCGAGGTTGCGAAGCAGGCGGGAATCGCGAACTCTGACCTGTACATCGACGCGACGACGCTAAAGACAAAAGAAGATATCTATGACGCGGTAACGCGGTATACGGTCTTCGGCCGTGTCACGCCGAACCAGAAGCGTGAATTTGTCCACGCGCTGAAGGCGCACGGACGCACCGTCGCGATGACCGGTGACGGTGTCAATGATGTTCTCGCTCTTAAGGACGCGGACTGCTCCGTCGCCATGGCCGCAGGATCTGACGCGGCGGCTCAGGCCTCCCAGCTTGTTCTTCTCGACAATGATTTCGCGCATATGCCGGAAATCGTCATGGAAGGACGGCAGGTTGTCAACAACATGGAGAGATCCGGAAGCCTCTTCCTTGTAAAAAACATCTTCTCCCTGCTGCTCGCGGTCTTCTCGATCATCGCCGGATTCACCTACCCGCTGAGGCCGTCCCAGATCTCCCTGATCAGTATGTTCACCATCGGCCTTCCCGGATTCCTGATGTCACAGATTCCGGATCATACATTGATCCACGGAAGATACATGAGTAATGTCCTTCTGAAGGCAATGCCGGCTGCGCTCACCGATTTTATTGTTGTTGCGAGCCTGGTTGTATTTGGAGAGGTCTTCGATGTAAGCTCGGTAGATATTTCGACAGCCTGCGCGATTCTGATGGCAATTGTCGGATTCATGATTCTGTTCCATATCATCAAGCCGATGGACCGGTACAAAACCGCGATCTGGCTTGTGTGTGTTGCGGGCATGACCTTGTTCCTCCTCCTCTTCCATTCCTTCTTTGGCATTACGGGAATGTCGATGCGCTGCATCATGCTGTTCGTGGTCTTCTCGATCACGACAGAGCCGATCCTCCGATATCTGATCCGGCTCATAAGACTTGTGAACATCGGATACAACCGGCTGAGGGACCGCTTTTCGGAGAGATTTTCCTGATTGAAAATAAGGAGCATACATTTTCAGGATGAATGCTTCTCACGGCGGATCCTTATTACAATTCACATAAATGAAGAGACCGCAGATAAACAGTCCATGATCATTCATGGCGGTTCATCTGCGGTCTCTTTATACTTATATGGATTTATACTTATATGGAAACGAGGACTGCTGCCCGGCTATGCGGGAAGCAGCCCTCGTCTCATCAATTTACGCGAACAGTGAGCCGCAGCCGAATGCGAAGTATTCGTGTGCGGCGAGCGTCGCGATAGCGAGATAAAACTCGCGCAACGTGTTTTATCTCGTTTTCAGGTTCTGCCCGGATTGCCCTGCACGGGGCATCCGGGTATCTATCTGTTCTGTCAGACCGGGTAAGCCTTGTCTTCCTTGTCGCCCTTGGAAGCGTCAACGCCGGTCTTCTGCGCGTCTCTGTACTTGAAGAAGTCCATGGCAACCTGCGGGAACAGCGCATAGCTGAGGGTATCCTCAGGCTGCTCCTTGTATGCGGCAACCTCTTTCTCGAGCTTGTCCATCTCAGGAGCAATGTCATCTGCAGGACGATGCGTGATCGGCTTCGTATCGCCGAGTGCTTTCTTCTGCAGCTCCGGATTTACCGGATCCGTGGTCTTGCCGTATTTGCCGGCAAGGATATCCTTCGTCTCCTGTGTGATCATCTTATAGCGCTCTCCCATGATCACGTTGAATACTGCCTGCGTTCCGACAATCTGAGAAGAAGGAGTAACCAGCGGCGGATTTCCGAGATCCTTACGAACCTTCGGAACCTCTTCCAGAACATCGTAATATTTGTCTTCTGCGTGCTGCTGTTTCAGCTGACTGGTCAGGTTCGAAAGCATGCCGCCCGGTACCTGATAAACGAGAGTCTTGATGTTAACGCCCATGTTCTTCGGATTCAGCAGTCCGTTGTCCAGGCACTCGTCTCTGTACGGACGGAAGTAATCGGCGATCTCCTCCAGAAGCTTCATGTCAAGGCCGGTGTCATAGGGCGTGCCCTGGAAGGTCTTGACCATAACCTCGGTAGCCGGCTGGGAGGTTCCCATCGCAAACGGTGACATCGCAGTATCGATGATGTCAACGCCTGCCTCGACTGCCTTCAGATAGGTCATGGAAGCCACACCTGAGGTGTAATGGGTGTGAAGCTCGATCGGAAGGCTCGTCGCCTCCTTCAGAGCGGTTACAAGCTCTGTTGCCTCATAAGGAAGAAGCAGACCTGCCATATCCTTGATACAGATGGAATCCGCTCCCATCTCCTCGATTGCCTTTGCCTTGGAAGTCCAGTAATCCAGCGTGTAGGAATCTCCAAGAGTATAGGACAGGGCGATCTGTGCCTCCGCGCCCTTCTCCTTCTTCGCTGCCTTTACACAGGTCTCAAGGTTGCGGAGATCGTTCATGCAGTCAAAGATACGGATGATATCGATACCGTTCGCAACGGATTTCTGTACAAAATACTCGACCACATCATCTGCATAGGGCTTGTATCCGAGGATATTCTGACCACGGAACAGCATCTGCAGCTTGGTGTGCTTGAAGCCGTCACGCAGCTTGCGGAGTCTGTCCCACGGATCCTCGTGAAGGAAACGCAGACAGGAATCAAAGGTCGCGCCGCCCCAGCACTCTACTGCATGATAGCCGACCTGATCCATTTTATCTACGATTGGAAGCATCTCAGACGTGGGCATACGAGTCGCAATCAGTGACTGATGCGCATCACGAAGAATTGTCTCCATGATTTTAACCGGTTTTTTCTCAATTTCAGCCATTCTAAGCTCTCCTATTTGTTATGTCCCCGCGGAGCATGACGCGTAACCGGTCATGTTCTGCGGGTAAACTTATACAGTTTATAGTATTCATGTATACAATGTATCGTACGGCGGCCATTTTCATATCACTGATGTTACTGCTCACCCCAACTATGCACGGCAGGGATTTTGCAGTCCTGTTGCCTTCGCAAACTGGCTGTATTCGTGATGCGTGAACAGTAACATCACATAGCCCGCCTGCGGGGCATGGCCGTCTTCTGTCGTCAGGATCCGGTATTACTTGACACCGTATACAGCCATGAAGGTACCGGCTGCTACCGCGGTACCGATAACACCTGCCACGTTCGGTCCCATCGCATGCATCAGCAGGAAGTTGGTCGGATCTGCCTCCGCACCGACCTTCTGAGATACACGGGCTGCCATCGGAACGGCGGATACACCGGCGGATCCGATCAGCGGGTTGATCCTGCCGTGGGTCAGGAAGCACAGAAGTTTACCGAGAAGAACACCTCCGGCTGTACCGAAGATAAATGCCACGAGTCCGAGAACGACGATCTTCAGCGTATCCGCGTTCAGGAATGCTTCGGCACTAGTTGTCGCGCCGACTGAAGTACCCAGAAGGATAACGACGATATACATCAGTGCGTTGGAAGCGGTCTCTGTCAGCTGCTTAACCACTCCGCTCTCACGGAAGAGGTTTCCAAGCATCAGCATACCGACAAGCGGAGCGGTCGTCGGAAGAATCAGACATACGACTACGGTGATAACGATCGGGAACAGGATCTTCTCCAGTTTGGAAACCGGGCGAAGCTGTGCCATCTTGATCTTGCGCTCCTTCTCTGTGGTCAGAAGCTTCATGACCGGCGGCTGGATGATCGGAACCAGGGACATATAGGAATATGCCGCCACGGCGATCGGTCCCATCAGCGCGGTCTGTCCGAGCTTTCCGCACAGGAAGATGGATGTAGGACCATCCGCACCGCCGATGATGGAGATGGCTGCCGCAGCCTTTCCGTTAAAGCCCATGAAGATGGCCAGGAAATATGCGACATAGATACCAAGCTGTGCCGCGGCGCCCATCAGGAAAGAAATCGGGTTTGCGATCAGCGGACCGAAGTCTGTCATTGCGCCGACACCCATGAAGATCAGGGACGGCAGAATTGACCATCCGTCGAGCTGGAAGAAGTACCAGAGCAGACCGCCGGCCTGGCTGGAGCCGGAAGCTGTTACCGTCGGCGCCGCCATGATGTCGGGATAGATGTTTACAAGGAGCATTCCGAATGCAATGGGAACCAGCAGAAGCGGTTCAAAATCATGAGCGATTGCAAGGTACAGAAATACAAACGCAACAACGATCATGATGACATTGCCCCAGGAAATATTAAAAAATGCAGTCTGATGAATCAGATTGTTCAGGGTTGTTGCTATCATTTTATTACCTCCGGGTGATATGTGCAGAATCTTGCGGGAATCAGTTCATTGTAGCGAGAACGTCACCGGATTCTACCGCATCACCAACGGCAACGTTAATGGACGCAACGGTGCCGTCCTTCGGAGCAACGACCGGGATCTCCATCTTCATTGCTTCCAGTGTTACAATCGCGTCGCCGGCGGATACAGATGAACCTACAGCAGAATCCACTCTGACGATTTTTCCGGGAACAGAAGCGGTAACCGGTGTAGATCCCTGTGCGCCGGAAGAAGCGGGAGCTGCTGCCGGTGCCGGTGCGGGAGCCGGTGCTGCAGCCGGAGCGGGAGCTGCTGCCGGTGCTGCAGCGGGAGCCGGTGCTGCCTGCTGAACCGCACCATTTGTAATGCCTTCCTCAACGGTAACCTGATAAACGGTACCATTCACTGTAATTGTGTAATTCTTCATAATTGGAATTTCCTCCTTAATTAACGTCAATGAAACGTCAGTAATTAAACGTCAGTCAAGCGTTCCTCTACGAGAACGAAATCTTTTATACACGCTTCCATCTTCTGGTACCGACCTTGCGTACCGAACGAACTACATATCCGCTTCCGGAAGGATTGTCCTCCATGGCAGCTGCAATTGCTGCAGCAATTACTGCGGCGATCTCGGGATCATTTGCGTCAAGTCTGGCTGCAGAATCTGCTGTGCTTTTTTTGCCAGCCGGAACGGCCGCAGATCTGGTTGCCGCCGGCTGTTCAGCTTTTTTTGAGGTTGCTGCCCCTGCGCTCTGTTTCGCTTTCTTGGCGTTTGAATCCGGGATAAAACGGAACAGGCTGATCACAACAATCAGGATAATCAGAATCGCAAATACGGTGATCAGACCGACGGCCATGTTCTCAGCTGCAGAAGCCATTTTCTCTCCGAGCGAGTACTGCGTCGTCATTTCATAATTGACAAGCCCTGACGGAACGATGTTTCCATTTACAACAGTCTCAGCGGTGTTGAAATACATCGTGACATCTGATTTGTAGTGTTCAAAGGAAACAACCGCGTTTACGACAATTGTCTGGTCACTGGAGTCGTTCTGATTTACGCTGACGGAGTCAACGCTCTTGAATGCTCCAAGCTCGTCTCTGTCTTCCATCCAGGCATCATACAGAACGGAGTATCCCTGACCATTCTGGTCAAGGCTCTTCAGATCATCGTCGCTCAGTGTGTATACCTGATTCAGGAAGGAGGTAACCGAATCCACATACTGGGAGGCGGTGTCCTCATCCACGCTCGCAAATACAGGCATCGCGCTGAACAGGAAGGTCATGCATAATGTCAGGAGAAGGAGCACAGATATTTTTTTCTTCATTGTTTTCATATCTTCAACCTCTCTTATACAGTGCCGTGTTTCTTGTCCGGGCGGAACTCTCTCTTCGTGAAGAGCATGTCGAACGCTCCGATCAGATACTTTCTCGTCTCGGAAGGATCAATCACAGTGTCCACATATCCCCGAGCCGCGGCGGATTTTACGCTGTTCTGAAGCTCATCGTACTTCGCGGCCTCTGCCTTGATGGTCTCACCGTCCTTGCCGTCATACATGATCTTTGCAGCTGCGAGAGAATCCATCATGCCGATTTTCGCGTCCTTCCAGGCATATACGAGATCCGCGCCGATGGACTTGCTGTTCATGGTCAGATATGCGCTGCCGAAAGCCTCGCCGGTGATGACATTGATCTTCGGGGTCGTTGCGTTCGCAAATGCGAAGGTAAGCTTTGCTACCGCGTCAGCCATGTTGTTCTCGGAGCATTTCACCGCCTTGAAGCCGGTAACATTTGTGAAGGTAACAAGAGGAATGGAGAAGGCGTCGCAGAAATTCACGAACTCCGCCGCTTTCTTCGCGCCGCGGGCGCTGATCACCTTTCCGTATTCTTCTTCTTTGCTACCGTCTTCCGCGTATTTTGCGGACCGGTTCGCGACAACGCCGACGGTATAGCCGTTCAGCTTGATGAATGCCGTTGTCATATCCGGGCCAAAGGCAGGTTTGGATTCAAAAAATACACCGTCGTCACTGATGCGGGGAAGCATAAGCGCCGGATCCTCGATGCAGTTTGCGAGATCCGCGCTCACACGGTTCAGATCATCCGTCGTCTCTGCGTAGGACATATCATCTTCATTATTAGAAGGAAGCATATTCACCAGAGCGCGCATCTGTGCGATGATCTCCGCCTCTGTGCCGGTTCCGTCAACATTTCCGGTCTCGGAAGCCTGATAGTCTGCTGCGGAGGTATCACAGGAAGATTCGTTGTTGCCAGCAAGAGCGTTCGGAGAATTCACAAACAGCTTTGCTTTTCCGGACTCCATGAATGTGAAGTCACCCATTGACGGAACTATAGCCATACCGCCGCCGCAGGTACCAAAGATACCGGTGATCTGCGGAACCACACCGGAGGCGTCCGCCTGTGCCATGTAAATCTGACCGAAAGCGTTCAGACCATCGGTTGCCTCTTCCAGCCGAAGACCTGCGCAGTCGATCAGTCCGATTACCGGAGCGCCTGTCTTGACGGCAAGCTCATAGATCCTTACGATTTTCTTTGCGTGCATCTCACCGACAGTTCCCTTCAATACGGAAGCGTCCTGACTGTAGACGTATACAGGGTTATTGTCGATCAGACCGTAGCCCGTGATTACGCCGTCTGAAGGAGCTTTCTTCTCAGACATGCTGAAATCGGTACTTCTGGCGGTGACGCCGGCTCCGATCTCAACAAAGCTGCTCGGGTCAAGGAGGGAATTAATTCTCGTTCTTGCCGCGCTTTGCGTACTGTTGCTCATATCTTTACCTCCATAAATGATTAAAAAAACCAAATTTTTTCACAAATACTACTATAGCTTGTTTTTATTGTTATTTCAACAAAAATGGCCGGGATATATTCTGTTCACGGCATAGAAAAAGGCCCTGAAATCGTTTCACTTTTTGTTAGCTTTTTCACAAAAAAATCATTGACTTTTCATAAAAATATTATACGCATATCATACCGAGCAGTTTTTGAACGTTTATAAATTGAGAACATATAAATAAACGAGACCTGGTGCATAATAAACGCATCTTAAAAGCTATTGTGTACAAAGGCGTTTTACTAAAGAGAAATATTCTGAGCGTTCATAAATGTCACTGAATATATGGACATATTCAAATACAACAGTAAGTGTGTCTTAAGATATCGTTTAAAATGAAAGTACATTAAATGGACATATTTGGATAATAGAAAAGAATCATAACAGAACTGGAAAGGAATCAAAACAGAGCAAAGAAAAGAGGCGAAGAAAGGAGAAAAAAATGAGAAAAAATAAGAAAAATGAGAGCAGAAAATCAGTCCGACCGTGTGACTGATCTTCTGCTCTCAGCAGATGATCGCTATATTTTATCTTTATCGTTCAGCAGCGTTGTACAGGAAGGTGATGCACTGTCCGCGTGTACAGGTGTTTTCCGGGCTGAAGGTTGAAGGGGAGGTACCGTTTGTGACCTTCTCAGCCGCTGCCCAGTTCACAGCATCGTAATAATAACTGCCCTTCTGTACGTCTGAGAATATAGATTCGTCAGGCAATGCAGAATCTGTATTCCCGAGTATCTTGTAAAGAAAAGTAACGATCTGCCCTCTTGTGCATGGACTATCCGGACTGAAAGTGGTGGCGGAGGTTCCATTCGTAACACCGTGCGCCAGCGCCCATTTTACCGCATTATAATAATAGTCTCCCGCGCTTACATCTGTGATAGCGCTGATTTCGGACGATTGAGGGATTTCACCGTTCCCATATTTCTTGTAGAGAAAGGTGATCACCTGCGCCCGGGTACATTTCTGGTCCGGTGAAAACCGCGTCGCTGAGGTACCGGTAGTAATCCCCGCTTCCTTTGCCCAGTACACAGGATAATAATAAAATTTTGAAGGACTGGAAACATCTGAAAACATAGAGGCGGAGCTGTTATCCGTGAATGCCTTGATCCGGATGTTGTTCAAGGATGTGGTGTACTGGTCTTTCCAGACACCGTTTTCAAGAATGAAGCTCTCTCCCGGAGCGGATGTAGCAGTCAGCCGAATGACACGGTTTCCGTTTGCGTCAGTCACATATTTGGATTCCTCAGCCAGAAATCCGCAGTTACTTCCCTTCCCCGTCAGCGTGACGACGACGGAAAAAGTTCCTCCTTTTCCCAGAAGAACCGGACTGGAGAGCGGAACCTGAATCAGACCGGAACAGTCTGTATAACCTTCTGCCGTTGCTTCCTTAACCGGAATCCCACTGAGCGGATCCGAAGGATTCTTGAGCTGCCGGTAAACTTCTACCCTGTAGGAAGTATTTGTCGTACTGATCCCGATGGTAACCGCCTTCAGAATCTCCTGGCTGTTTCCAGCCTTCACGGTGAATACATTCGCTGCAGTTAAACCTCCCTCGGAACTTCTGGCGTTCAGGGAAGCACTCCCGAGACATCCGTCATACTGATAGTTATTGTCGAAGTCGTCTGCTGATGAAAAATCGGCGGAGTAGGCGGCGGCACTGATGGTCGGGTCTGAATAGGACAGCCAGAAGTATGCGGTCTTGTTGATATCAGAAGTTCCTCCCCAGCTGTTGCGCACCAGCCATGCACCGTTTGAGGACGGCTGACTTCCACTCTGAAATGCCGATGATGGAAAATTGTCATCCCATCCGACGATCAGAACCGAATGATTTGCTGCCGGGGCAGATCCAGGTGAAGCGGGATAATAATAGGCGCACTTGTCCGAATAATGATTGTTTATTGCGGCGCTGTCGTCATAATATGAAATCATGACACCGCCTTTTGCCTTCACATAGGATTTGACCGTCTGCCTGTTCTCGGAAATATTGATACGGTAGATGTTCCTGACATGTGAGAGATCATTCCTTGCCGACGAAGCACTCACACCGCGAAAAGATGCTGCATTTCCATAGGGCGCAAGGGCTTCATCTGAGGCACCGTACCACTGCGAAAGAGTCAGAAGGGCAAGCCAAGGGTTCCCTCCGAGTGTCAGATAATTACCGCCTCCGACAATTTCGGAGGAATCTCCCTTCATTCCGCCGAGCGGGTCAGCCTGCGTATGATAAGTATTCCATGCAAGGGCAAGCTCACTGTAATCCACAGAAGAAGTTGCCAGATTCTTCATACACATGTTGATTTCCGCAAGTCCCAGCGTCGAAAAAGCCCAGCATGTCTGGTACGCTTTTTGATTTCCAACCGCAGGGTATGAATGAAGCGTTTCCGTGATGTTATCGGGATACGAGGTCTCATTCGCAGCGCCAAACAAGAGGGAACGGCTATTGCTTTCCGGATAGTTTTCTATAGCCGCAGGAACTTCTTCCCGGATATCCAGAAAGCCATTCGAAATATGTGATAAAACAGCAGAATCCTCCGCGTAAACAGCGATCGGGCACGCAAGCCTGATCGCTCCAGTCAGGATCAAAGTCCGCAGAAAAATCTTTCTGCGGCAGGATCTCCGGCGAAGAATTCTGCCTTTTCGATTAATAATCTTCCTTTTCATGTGACGGAAAAATACTCCTTGAATCGTTCAGCCCTTCAGTCCACGTGTCTGACGATCCATATCTTCCACCACAATATCAAAAATCTCACCGAGAGATCTTCCGTATTTCAGGATATCCCAGGGCTCATTTGTGTGGAAATGGATCTTGATAAGATCCTCATCGCCCGCGGCAATCAGGCTGTCACCTTTGAAATGCTCTGTGATATATTCAGAGATCTCATCCTCATCCAGATCCTCACCTTCAATCAGGAGCTGGGTGTCATAGCGGAATTCAAGTGTCTGTTTTGGAAGTTTCATATATTGTCTCCTTACATATTTTTTGTCTCTTACACACGCTTCGCGCGTGACGATCCTGTCTGCGTTTTCGAAGAGCTTTTTGTATCACGAACTGTATAAGTCCCCGCGTCACTTCGCTGCTTAGCAGCTTCCGTGCCGCTAACAGGTATGAGCATTCTCGCGCTGCTTCACATCGCTCCATGCTCTGTGTGAGCGGATGTGGCTCACTGCCCGCGCATATTCGCGTTTCCGCCGTGTTTCACACGGCTTCACGCTCATACCTGTTGCCTTCGAAATCGCATACAGTCTCTTACACACGCTTCGCGCGTGACGATCCTGTCTGCGTTTTCGAAGAGCTTATACAGTATTATACCATACTTCTTTGTGGGGGTGTAGGACTGAAAAAGGCGGACGGGGTATCATTTGTCCATTTTTCTCTTTCGGATCCGGAGGGCGCTGAGCCAAGTAATTCCCGCTACTGCGGCGATGGTAAGTATCCATCCCCATACCGGCATCTTGCGGATATTGAAGCATCGGACATTGACCCACATCTGGTTGATTACACTGTTTTTCTGAGGATTAAAGTAGATCATGATTGAGGACCGGCTGATGGCATCGCTGCTCGGGTACTGTGCGGAGAGCTGCCGTTTCGTCTGCTCTTCCGGAACCTTCAGGACATAATCTCCCGTTCCGTCCGGAGAGAAGAAATAATTGACATCATAATCCACGGTGTCCTTTTCATCCGGTTCCGCTCCGTAATTCCATTTCAGATACTCAAAGATCCTCGGATCCGTACCTCCGGAGATGACTGAAGTATATCCGATATAATACATATTCCGGATGACATTGTCCGGCCGTGAGAGAAAGTTGATAAATGCTTCGGCAGCCTGCTGCTTCTGCGTATCTTTTCCGATCCCCCTCTTGAGCATCACCCAGCCGTCGAAGTAGATGTTGGTAGCCTCCCTGGGCACTGCAAAATTGAGGGTGTAATTATCTTCGTCTGCCTGATCCATCGTATAGACCGCGTCTCCGGACCACTGGTAATTCGCAAGCACCTTCCCGGTAATCATATCTGCCTTTCCGGCATCGGTCTCGAAGGAGTAAACATTATCCTTCACATTCTGAAGATAATCCTGAACTTCGGCGATCATCTCCGGAGATGTGTCATTCATGACATCCTCCAGGTTCTGATGATAGTCCGGGTCATTCACAAAAGCTGCAGAAGTAAGCTCTTTAGATTTCAGGGCACCGATCGCCATAAAGTAAGAGTCTCTTACATTGTCCTTGATCGTCAGCTTTCGTCTGAACTTCGGATTATCGAAAAGCGTCCACGTGGAAGCCTCATCCTCAGTTATGTATTTCGGATTATAGACAATACCGGTAATGCCCCACATGTATCCCGCCGCATATTTTCCCCAGGTCTCTCCGTTGATTTCCTTTGACTGAAAAATATTGTTGATATAGGGGGATACGCCGCGCGAATAGTAATTATTTGTATCACTGGTATCATAAAAATGATCGGAAAGCGGAAGAAGCTGGTCTTCGGACATCAGCTTCATGATCATGTATTCAGAGGGACAGATCAGATCGTACACATCTCCGAGCGTGAGCATGTTGTACAGATCCTCATTTGTACCGAAGGTTGAATACTCAACCCGGACTTTTTTGCCGTAGGTCTGATAGTACCAGGTTTCAAAATCATCAATCAGAGAGTTCTTCCCGAAGATATCTCCGCTGTCCAGATCAATTGTTTCATCCTCACTCCAGTCACCGGTGTCAATATATTCTTCCCAGTTGCAGACACGAAGCGTGATGACATCGTCCTTATCTTTTGCGTCCGTTCCGGAGGATGATCCGCTTACGGTCTTTGCGCCTGTTCCTGAGGAGGCGCTGTTGGCGATTTCTGATTTTTTTCCGAAAGCGGCGCTGCTTGCGGCTTCTGCATCCGTTCCGGAAGAAGGGCCGTTTACTGCGACGGTATTTTTCTCCGCAGCCTTATCTTTAGCAGCGGCTGTCTGGATCGCGTAGACAGGCGTTGGTATGTACATCGTACCTGCCAGAAGACCGGCGAGAAGAAATGCAGTTATTTTTTTCATGCTCTTTGCGCCTCCTCTTTTTTCGCGGTACGGATATTCACAATGGCAACAAAGAGAATCACGACGGCAAAAATAATCGTCGAGAGTGCCCACAGAGCCGTCTTGATCGTCGTCTGTGAGCCCTTTGTGGCATTGACAACATAGGTGCTGATGGTATTGAAGGTAGCCGGCTTGGTGTATGTCGTGATGAAATAGTCATCCAGTGACAGCGTGATTGCAAGACCGAATCCGGATATGATGCCCGGAACGATCTGCGGGATGACCACCTGGGTCAGGGCGCCGAATGGAGTGGCTCCGAGATCCAGCGCTGCCTCATACAGCGCGGAGTCCATCTGCCGGATCTTCGGCATGACAGACAGGTAGACAAAGGGCGCGCAGAGGGTGACATGCCCGATCACAAGCGGAACAAAGGTGTCCTTGGAGACGCCGAGTACCACAACGAGCAGAATACAGATGGAGAAACCCGTCACCACATCGGCGTTGATGACCGGGATCTGGTTGATTGTAGAAATCGCGGCATTCACTTTTCTTTTTGAATAGAAGGATCCGATCGCTCCGATCGTTCCGAGAAAAGTGGCAATCACAGCGGAGCCGACTGCCAGAAGCAGCGTTCCGCCGATCATCTGCAGGAGCTCGGGTGTTGTGAACAGCGTTACATAGTTGTGCATGGAGAAACCACGGATGGAGCCGATATTTGTGGCATCTGTGAAGCTGTACACCGCGAGAATGAGGATCGGCAGATACAGAACCAGAAGCATGATGCACAGGAAAACAGACGTTCCGATCTTTTTTTTCACAACAATGCTCCTCCTCTCTGATTATCTTCCTCGCCGGACCCCGAAAGCAGGGTGAACAGGCAGATCAGACCGAGCAGAATCAGCGCGATCATTGATCCCGCGTGCCAGTTGTAAGCGGCAAAATAGCTGCCGATCAGACTTCCCATGATGTAGGTACTGTTGTTCAGCATGTCCAGTACAACATAGTTGGTCATCGCCGGGAGAAAAACCATCGACACACCGCTGATGATTCCCGGAACAGAAAGCGGAAGCGTCACTGAGAGAAAAGTGCTGCGCTCATCCGCGCCGAGATCCATGGCAGCCTCCCGAAGCGCGCCGTCAAGCCTCGAAATCGTCGTATAGATCGGCAGGATCATAAACGGAAGAAAATCGTAGGTCATACCGATCACGGAATTCAGGAAGGGATACATGGAAAGATTCCCCTCCAGGAATGTCAGTATTTCCTTCATGGCGGTGATCCTCAGAGAAAAATTAATCCACATCGGCATCACAAAGATCATGACGATCACTGCTTTGGATTTCAGTGAGCTCATAGCCAGGATATACGCGGTCGGATAAGCCAGAAGCAGGCAGACGATGGTTGTCACCGCCGCTATGGCAAAACTGTATATTAATGTTCCCAGGGCATTCGGATCCGTAAAAAAGCCCGCCAGATTGGCGAAGGTGAAGTGCCCCTGCCCGTTCGTAAAAGCATAGAAAAACAGCACGACAAGAGGCAGCACAACAAACAGGATCAGAAATACCGAGTATGGAATGCCAAGGGTTTTTCTGGAAAATTTCATAATTATCTCCTGTCAGGAAAAATCAAATATAGATAAGTCCAGTCGCAATGTTCCCGGCCCAACGGGGAGCTTGCTCACAAGTAGGCCAGAACATTATCCTTCACTTCTTCCGGTCATAGACAAATTTCATCTTGTCGAGAGGCATGATCAGGCTGACCCGGTCACCCATATTCCAGAGATCCTCATCGTACACGACAAAATCCTGCTCCAGATCAGTCTGGATGACATAGCTGTAGTGGTCGCCCTGATAAATGAGGTTGGAAATATTGCCCTGCACCAGACCGGCATCCTGTTCGTCTGTCATCTCGATATCCTCCGGCTGAATCTCCACCCGGATTCTTGTACGGTTCAGATCAATGACATCCCCCTGCGCGTCGACCAGAGAACCGTCCTCCAGACGACGGCTTCCGGTGATGATCTTCGTGACGCTGGTCTCAATCTTCTGACCGTTGTATTCCAGACGGAAATCTCTGTTGATATCCGCATAAAAGACATTCGTATGATCCTCGGCAATCATGACGTGGATTCCGTCAGGCTCGACAAAGAGGCCGACACGGCTTCCGACAGACGCATTCTTTGTAGACTGGATCTCATACTCATATTTACCGGCAGTCACCGTGATCTCATAATGAATTCCCTTGAATATAACATTGGTTACGGTTCCCTGTACAATGCCCTTTTCCGGAGCGGTGATCTCGATATCCTCCGGGCGCACGACTGCCGTGATATGCGTTCCCTCCGCCACATCATCGACACAGTCAAATTCACCGCCGCCGAAGCGGACTCTGCGCTTTCCGGTCATGATGCCATTGAAGATATTGGACTCACCGATGAAGTCGGCGACAAAAGCATTGATCGGCTCGTTATAGATATCTTCCGGAGTCCCGATCTGCTGGACCTTCCCCTCATTCATGACCACAATCTTGTCCGACATAGTCAATGCCTCCTCCTGATCGTGGGTGACATAGATGAAGGTGATACCGAGCTTGTCATGCATATCTTTCAGCTCGTACTGCATCTCCTGCCTCATCTTCAGATCCAGCGCCCCAAGCGGTTCATCCAGAAGCAGAATCTCCGGTTCATTCACCAGAGCGCGCGCGATGGCAATCCTCTGCTGCTGTCCGCCCGAAAGTGTCGATACATTCCGGCGCTCAAAGCCCTCCAGGTCCACGAGAGCGAGGACCTTTTTCACCTTCTTCTCGATGAGATCCTTCGGAGTCTTCTTCTGTTTCAGGCCATATGCGATGTTGTCGTGAATGTTCATGTGCGGAAAAAGCGCGTATCGCTGAAAGACCGTGTTGATCGGCCGGCGGTACGGCGGCAGATCCGTGATGGATCTGCCGTTCAGCAGGATCTCACCGGAAGTCGGAAGATCAAAACCCGCAATCATCCGGAGCGTCGTGGTTTTTCCGCACCCGGAAGGACCCAGGAAGGTTACGAACTCCCCTCGCTTTACCTCCAGGTTAAAATCCGTCACTGCGCTGAAGCCGTCCTCGAAGGAGCGGGTGACATGTTTCAATTCGATAATATTCGTGCTCTCCATCGTACAAAAACCTCTCAAAATGATATAGAAAAACCTGATTCAGAACATCGGCGGCGTGCTGATCCAGATCAGCTTTGCAGGTCTGGCGGATTGATTCGCAATCCGGTGATCCTTCTCCGTCCTGTAGTAAAAGCTTTCGCCCGCTTTCACGTGATAGACCTTGTCTCCGAGATAGAGACTGATCCGTCCGCTGAGGACGTAGCCGAACTCCTCCCCGGTATGAGGCTTGTCCTCATCCAGAGTTTCATGCGGCTGAATGACGACCAGAAGCGGCTCCATCTGAAACTTCAGGGCACCCGGGATCAGCCATGTCCGGCTGTTTCCTGCATCATCCGTCTTGACAAAGTAATCTCCGGCGGAGAAGACAACCTGCTCCTTCTCCCCTTCCTTAAAAAAATCCGCCGGCGTCGTGCCGAGGATTTCAATCAGATTCATCAGCGTCTCCACGGAAGGCGACACCTGCCCGTTTTCCAGCTGCGAGATAAAGCCCTTTGTGAGCTCGGACCGGTCCGCCAGCTCCTGCTGCGTCAGATCATTCCGGTTTCGCAGGTCCCGGATCCGTCTGCCGATGTTGGCATTAATTTCATCTGTATTCATTAAGATTAATCCTTTCGGTTGTCATAGGCGGAAGCCCAACGTCTTCAGGTCGTGAGCAGTTGATGTCACACGCTGCCTCAGATTGTGCCATACTCTGCAAGTAAACACAAAGTGTTCTGACGCTAAACCATTTATCCAGAGAAGATTATACTAGCAATAAACAAAAAGTCAACTATTAATGATACAGTTAACATTGCAACGAGATAAAACACGCTGCGCGAGTTTTATCTCGCTATCGCGACGCTCCGCCGCACACGAATACTTCGCATTCGGCTGCGGCTCACTGTTCGCGTAAAAAAACAGGTATGAGCACGCAGTGACGCATTAGCGGCACTTGAATGCTCATACCTGTTAGCGGCACGGAAGCTGTGAGGCGTCGGGAGAACACAGCTGCAGCAATATTTTGCGGTTCTTCTCCGCGTAATGAATATTACACTACGGAAATATAATATTCATCTCCCCGTTTGCGTCTGTTTCCGGATCACCCAGGAAGAAATTCCTCGTGATGTTCTTCTTCATGGCCTCCTTCATGTCCTCGAAGGAATGATAGGCTTCCCGGCTGTACTCAAAAACAGGGTTTCTCTGCGCCGTGCCGCGTGTCGTAATGGCGTACTGCAGCTGCTGCAGGTAATCCACCTCTTCCACCCATCCGTCGTCAAGCGCGCGGAGGATACATTGGCGCATGTAGTCCTGTGCCTGCTCCTGATGATCAAAAGTAGAGATTTTCCGGTCATAGAGCTTTGCGGCATACTGCTGCATTCGCCGGAGAAGCTCGTTCGGATCTTTATGAGGTGTCAGAATCTCCGGGTCCAGCTCGTAAGAAAGATTGTCCAGAACATACCGGGTAAGTTCATGTTCCTGCAAGTCCGGATGTGATTTTACAAAGGACGTCAGCGCATCGTTGATGATGCCCCACATTGTCTCTCTGTCGATCTGTGCCCGGTCAAGCAGCCGGTTTCTCGCACCGTAGAGAATTTCGCGCTGGCGGCGCAGAATCTTATCGTACCGCACCGCCTGTTCACGGGTAGAGATGCTCTGCTCCTCCCTCGTCTTCTGCGCACTGTTGATCAGATGTCTGAGCTTCCACGGAGAAACCGGACGGCTGCGATCCAGATATTCCTCGGCCTTTTCGGAATACATCGTCATGACAATGTCATCCTCCAGAGAAACAAAAAACTGGGAGGATCCGGGATCTCCCTGCCGCCCGGCACGTCCTCTCGCCTGCCGCTCCAGGCGGAGATTTTCCATTCGGCCGATACCGATGACAGCCAGCCCGCCGAGTACGTCTACTCCTTTCTCCAGTTTGATATCCGTGCCGCGGCCGGCCATACCGGTAGACACGGTCACGGCATTTCGCATGCCGGCAGCCGCGATGATCTCAGCCTCCCAGTAGGCATTGTCCGCGTTCAGGACGCTGTGCGGCACACTCTTGTCCACCAGCATATGTGAGAAAATCTGCGTATCCTGAATGGTGGCAGTCACAATAAGCACCGGCTGCCCCTTTCTGTGGCATTTCAATGTCTCCTCAAGTGCTGCCCGGAACTGTTCCTGCGCGGTTACAAAATAACGGTCCTTCCGGTCAACGCGGCGCAGTTTTTTGTGCGGCGGTACGACAACAACCCTCTTATGATAGACCGAGCGCAGCTCCTGCCGGGCGTTTGAAATCGTACCGCTCATTCCGCACATTTTGGGGAACATAAGAAACAGGTTCTGATATGTGATGGAGGCGACAGAGCGCTGCTCCTGCGTCAGGGGCACATGCTCCTTCTGCTCCAGAGCCTGGTGCTCGCCGCCGCGCAGCTTCATTCCCGGGAGACTTCGACCGGTGTCATTATCCAGAAGGACAATCTCATCCTGATCGGAAACCAGATAATCCTCCTGCCGCTTCAACAGCACATGCGCCCGGAGAGCCAGTGTGACATGACGGTTGATCTCGAAGTTTCTGTGATTATAATAGTCGCTGATGCCGAAAAAACGCTCGGCATAGGCAACTCCGTGATCCGTCAGCCACACCGCCTTATCCTCGGTCAGATAGTCGCGGTCTTCCTTTAAGGTGGATACAAAAAAATCTGTCATCTCATAGAGATTTGACTGCACACGGGGAGAACCCGAGATCACCAGCGGCATCTGCGCACCGTCCAGCAGCACAGAATCCGCCTCATCAATAATGATAAAATAAAAATCGCGCAGAAAACGATCCTCTGCGCGCCTCACCAGATTGTTCAGCAGGTAATCAAAGGCCAGAGCTCCATGCGTCGTATAGAGAATATCCGCGCTGTAATTTTTCCTTTTCTGGTCATTGGTCAGTGTCTGGCCGGGCTGCCGTGTTACACCTGCCCGCTCCGTCAGACCCATGAACGAAAATACAGGACGCATCTGGGCCGCGTCACGATAAGCCAGATATTCATTTGCCGTTACCAGAATGGTGCTTTTCCCCGTCAGGGCATGCAGATACAGGGGCATGGTCGCCGTCAGAGTCTTTCCCTCTCCGGTATTCATCTCCACGAGGCAGTCGTGATGCATCGCGACAGCGCCATATATCTGATTGTCATACGGATATTTACCGAGGACACGGCGGTCCGCTTCACAGATCGCCGCATAGGCTTCCGGAAGAATCTGATCCAGAGTCCTGCCGCTTCTCAGCTGTGATTTCAAATCAGTTGTCACCGCCTGAAGCTGTTCATCACTCAGGCCGGCCATCCTCCGGGCGCAGGCTTTGACCTTCCCTGTGATGTTCATAAAATATCTATTCGTCATAGTGATTACCGTTCTTTCCGACAGGCATAATTATTCTCATTCTTACCGAGAGACATAATGATGCCCGTTCTCACTGATAGACATAATTATTCTCATTCTTTCCGATCATCATCGTTGGTCCGTTTTTTCCGAGATTGTAAAAGAGTGAAAATGAAACGCATGTCCGCCTGCGCAGATCAGCTGTGCCTTGTAACTGTACGTCTTCAGCGGACACCTGAAATCCATCTCCGGCTGATCGACGATCAGGTTTCCTGCTTCTTCTCCGTTTTTTCCGAAAAATACCAGCTGAAGGAAGATGCCCCCGGGAACCTCACAATCCAGATCCACGGTAATGTGATACCTTCCCTCCCCATCGATAATCGGGAGGGAAGGTTCGATTCGGCCCGCCTGAAAATTTACCATGGAGTACCAGGTCTTGATGGCTGTCCCGGGCGGAATCAGCGCATTTCGGAAAAATACGTCATCCAGGGACAGAAATTCAATTTCCGATCCGTACAGATATGCGTCACTGGTATATTCCCTCCAGTACACGGTCCATATTTTTCCTTTATTATTCTTAGTATCCTTATTTATCTTATCTTCCATAATTCAGGACTCCCGCTCTCTGCCGAAAGCATCCCGGAGAACCCTCCGGAACTGCCTCAAAAACCAGAAGACAATACCGGAGGTATCATCATTATGACGCCCGTGCAGTCCCTTTCCGATCACCTTCGCACCCCTGCCCTGCATATGCGAGAGCAGATCCTGATAGGCAGCGGCGTCGTAGTCATCTTCGATCATATATGCGATGTAGAACGAACGCCCGGTCCAGTCGGTACGGTTAAAGGTATCCCAGAAGTGCTGATTCATCTGATCAGAAGCGGTCTGATCCAGATGATGATACTGCTTCCACAGCACATCCAGGGAAGTGGGAAAGCCACCCGGCCGTTGAATGCGTTCGGCCTTCGCCATGCTTCCCAGATTGACCAGAGGCTTTCCCACAATGATATAACCCGGGCGAATCATAGAGCCATAGTACAAGGCTCCGAATGTACCCATCGAGAGACCGGAGAAGATCACCTGTTCCGGGGAAAATCCCAGTTCCTGCATGGCCTGCTCAATAACCTTCTTCATGCATGTCTCGTATTCCTCATCTCCGAGATAAAAATCTCCGCCTTCCAGCCTGGCCTCACTGATCAGCAGAAAGGGTGTTCCCATCCGCCGCATCATATGATAACCCTCGAAGCCCTCCATGGTTTTGTACCCGGAAAAATATACACAGAGCGGAGGCTTGAAATCGCCCGGATCCAGATACGCAAAGATTTCCTCCCGGTTTCCGGTAACAATTCTCCTGCCGCCGGGCAGAAAACTACCGGCGCCGCGCCGTGAATAACGGTCATGCAGCGCAATGACATGAAGCGTACCTTTCCCCCGGGCGTTCAGAGATACAAACACCGGACCGTCCTTCTTCTTATTATCAATGGTCACCGGCTGCCGCAGTGCTGCCTCATCGAATTTCCAGATTTTCTGAATGGAAGCAACACTGCCCGCAGCAAACTGGACGATCTGCAGCTCGATCCCGACATCACCCTCCGTCTGATATTCAAGCCAGAAATCAATGGCCTGCCCTTCTTCTACGGGAATATTGCCCCGCCAATAGAGCGCCTGCTTCATGTGATCGCCGAAATCGCCCTCCATGACGGTTTCCGTGAATCCGTTCCAGTGTACCCTGCCCTGAAAACCGGGCGCAATTGCCATCGTATGCGGGTCATATTTCTCACCATAAGGCCGACCGAAATAATTCGGAAGCTGTTTTTCCAGAAACGACGGCAATTCATCTCGCGCGATTCTGCTTCCGCACCGGCTGCGCATCAGATATTTCATCCGGTCAGTCAGAGAGATATCATCCAGAACAAACAAACTGTATGCGCGCACAATTCTGGACAGAATATCCACTTCCGGATCTGCGAGAACACGATCAATGACCGCAACATCATATTCCGTGTCAGAAAGCTTCAGTTCGGGCTCATAATTCCAATCCGTATCCGGAGGCAGTGTAAAACGGCCGGAATAATTGATCCCTCCAAGCTGCAATGCTCTAATGTTCAACGTTCTCTAAAATCTCCTTCCAGGATTGAACAAGCTGTTCCGTCGAAAAACGGCTGCCCAGCTCGTACGAGGCAATCTGCGCCTGATTGACATGCGCGATGCTGCTCAGATAATAATCCAAAGCATCCGGCAGATCCGAAAGATTTCGGACAAGGATGCCGTTTTTGCCATCCGCGAAATAATCGGTTTCCTGACCGGCAATCTGTGGGATTCCCATGCTCATCGCTGAAATCTGAAGGAACTGGTCCGGAACCGGCTGCAGATCTACTACGATTCGCTGTTCCCGCAATTTCTGACTGACTGTCATCTCATCCACACACTGGGCCACCGAAAAAACACAGGCAGCCTGTTCCTGAAAGTCAATTCTGCTCTCACTGACCTTATCATCCTCTCTGGCCAGTTCCGGATTCATGCGGGCGGCACGAAGCGCCTTCCGTGCCTTATGCATCAGGCGGCTCTTTCTGTCGTATGCGGAAGAACGTGTGAACATGCAGACACGGGCACGATGATTCCGGGTCAGAATGTAGTTCGCAAGCAGAACGACAAGTGTGTTGAAATCTTCATCATTGATCTGATCCACAGCCAGCAGAATATTCTGCACGGGCAGATGAAGGCTGTTGCCGGATTCCTCACGCGAATCATAGGGTGTGATCACGCGGACCGGTTTCTGAAGCCCTGTTTGCTCCTGAATCCTCCGGGCCGTCACATTCTTATCCGCCACAATCGCATCGGCATCCTTCATCAGCTGCCGGTCCGTCTCCCCGATGCCGTTTTCATCCAGTCGGCGCGCAAAAAAGGAAAGAACGGTCTTTCGGTTTTTCATGACCTGCGCCAGAACAGGCGAATGAAGCCGATGTACCGCGATCACGAAAATATCCGCGTTCGATGTCAGTTTCAGGTTCTCCTGCAGAACCTCCGTGATCATCGCCTCTATATCGGGGTATTCCAGTCTCTGATAATTCACCTTCCTGGGAGATTCGTGCTTTTGATCATTCAGGTTCACGAAATACCAGCTGCTGTCCGGGTTGATCAGAACATGGCCGTCATCCAGAAAACGGGCGAACTTCCATACACCGTCTTCATTAAAATACTGCTCCCGGTAAGCGATCCCGTCGCGGTAGACGATCTGACAGGACATGAACCCCCGGTCATCATAATAATTGGAACAGATCCGGTCATCATTTTTGAACATGTCCACACGGAACATATTGCCGTCTTCCGCAAATTCGATCTGCGCGTATTTCTTCTGGTTTCGCCGGACAATCACCGCGAATGGCGAATAGATGAATTCCACATCACCCGGCCAGGAAAGATCATGGAAAGAGAAAAGGACGGTGCGGTCCGAAGCAATGCCCTGCATGGCATCAAAGCAGGACCAGTAAGGAGCATGATAGACACCCTGCCGGTGGAGAAAATGGCGGAAATTCGGCGAAAAGCCAAGCAGCATAATTTTAAAAGGAGCTGCTTTTTTCCGGAAAAACAGCTGAATCTGCTTGACCGTGTCATCGAACTCCGTCACGGTACGGGAACGATACCAGACCTGCTCATTCTCCTTCCAGTCACCATTTTGATACCAGGCAGGAATAAAATACTGCATAAATGATTCCTTTCACAAACTGTGCCTATAAGTATGAAAATCTATACGCGTCATAACGATAATAGGTCTGAATTTCCTGAATCAGACTGCAGATGATACTCACCAGGATCATGCCGGACGATGGAATCAGTGCCAGCGATGCAGGAATGTCATGATTCAGAGATAAAATCAAAGAGACTGACATACACCCTGCCTGGAGCAATCCGCTGATCATACTCCATTTCAGGACAATCTTCACCAGATACCGTTTCGTTTTTTCCCCGGCATAGACACCAATGATGCTGTCGCCGTTTTGCTGAAGCTGACGCGCGCTTTCCGCCGGATTCAGCATGATGAAAGAAAATGCGACCGACAGGCAGAAAATAATGATTAAATACAGCGTGGTTCCCGGCAGCTCAGTCATCAGCAAGTTCTGCAATACACCGGCAAACGCATGATCAGACGGTATCACATAGGTCAAAAACAGAATCACGTATCGAATAATGACCAGAAAAGAAGACGCAAACATCACGGGCATGATACCTACAGGGTTGCGCTTGTATGCAATATAGTTCTGGTCGGCGTGAATATTGTGAATGGATACGCGCTGAAGAGGCACTTTAATAATAGAATTCTCCATAAAGATGGTGACGACGACGATGCCCGCAGTCGTCAGAATCAGTACAGGATATCGGAAAAAATGATACATCGTCAGATTGGAAGCCAGTGACGTGATCACATTTAACAAAATAATGGGCATAGATGCACCGATTCCATGCTTCTCATTTGTCTTGCACAAGAAATATGTGACCATGGCACCGGCTATCATTTCCAGGATCACAAGCAGCCGGACCATAGATGCAGGTCCAGCGTCTTCACGAAACGTCAGATTCAGCGACTGAATAACAGACATGAAAACCGAGAAGATAACGGCCGTGATCAGCATCCATCGATCCTGCTTCTGCTTGGAAATTTTCGTCCGGCTGTTTATATTTTTCAAAGAACTAATTATCTGTACCAGCAGAGAAGCGTTGATGAAGGGCATGATGCCCAGCGACATAAGCGTCCGCTGATATCGATCACCGCTGAGCATCGTTGTTACAATGGACTGGACATTTCCGGGAGAATCATCAAAAGCGGTCACGACTCCATAAAGAGTAATGCTTCTGCCTGCTAAATATATGAGTAATACCAGAACCGAAAAAAGGATTCTCTTACACAATTCATGTGTTCTTGTAGTTTCCATAAAGCTGTATTTTCTCTCTGTCTATATATCAGGAAGACTAAACGATATGTAATCTTTCCATAATTGTTGATAGCCTCTCCAAATACCATATTATCAGGGCTTTATAACCTGTAGTGGGATTACTTCATTTAACGTCTCAATCTCCGATGTTGACGCAGCATCACTTTGCGCGCCGCCTCCGGCAGGTGCTGCAGTTGACGCGGCGCTCATATCGGTTCCGGAAGCTGCAGCATCAGCTGCTGGTGTGTTGCTGGATAATGCGCTGAGCGAATCCTCCAGAGAGACACTTAAACTGTTGGATATACTGTTGCTGTTCTCCGTTTCGGATTCCGACGCCGCAGTCGATGCTGAAGCAGACTTGCTTTCACTTGCCGCAGCACTCGCACTGTCACTGGAACTTGCGCGCTGACTGGCTCTTGCTGATTCATCTGTTGAGGTGGAAGACGATTCACTGAAAGAAACAGAACCTGACTCATTCGTTAAACCATCTGCAGAAGCAGACACAGCGTCACGGCCTGAAACTGACACACTCTCAGATGTAAACATATTCACTGTTGCGGCACTCGCCGTCGCTGTACCTGCTGTTATAGCAGTTGTCGCTGCTGCACTTGTCAAAGCCGCACTCGCTGATATCGGAGCCGACTCAGAAATCGATACATAGGCTGATACACTAGTACTATCACTAACGCTTCTGACTGCCGATTCACTTGTGGAAGCGCTCCAGGACGTACTCTCACTCTCAAATGCACTTTCTGACTCGTATTCGCTTTCACTCTTAGAGGTACTTTCTGATTCAGATACGCGCTCACTCTCCGATGTGCTTACCGATTCGAAATCACTCTCGGATGTACTTGTACTTGATGAGATACTTGCACTGATCGAAGTACTTGTACTACCAGAAGCACTTACACTATCGGAAGTACTTGCACTGGTCAAAGCGCTCAAACTGTCTGACATACTCAGCGAGTTTGAAGTTCTCTGACTCTCACTGTTCGACAAAGAAGCAGACCGGCTGATGCTTTCAGATTGAGTTACAGACGCGCTTTCCCTTGTCGAAGCACTTACGCTACCGAAAGCACTTGCACTACCGGAAGCACTTGCACTACCAGAAGCACTTACACTATCGGAAGCACTTACACTACCGGAAGCACTTACACTATCGGAAGTACTTGCACTGGTCAAAGCGCTCAAACTGTCTGACATACTCAGCGAGTTTGAAGTTCTCTGACTCTCACTGTTCGACAAAGAAGCAGAC